>NZ_JAVRHI010000394.1:0-63689 GCF_034105845.1 Streptomyces sp. CRN 30
GGCCGCCACCGCCCGGACCGTATCCGCCCGGACCGTGACCGCCGAAGCCGCCGGCGTCGCCGTGGCCCTCACCGCCGCCTCCGTACGGGCCCGCCGGCGGCTGCGGCGGCGGCCAGGACGCGTCGGGGGCCGAGCCCTGCATGGGGGAACCGGGGCCGGGGCCGGGACCTGAGCCGGTTCCGGCTCCAGGGCCGTAGGGGTGCTGTCCCGGCGCCTGTCCAGGACCAGGACCGGGGGTTTCCTGCTGGGACGTCGCGGACGTCGCGGGAGAATCCACCGGCACGGGGGGTGCGGACGGGGCCGGAGGTACCGCGGTGCCCTCGTTCTCGGTGCTCACAGCTTCTCTCCTCGGTCCACGGCTGTTGTCGGTTCACACTGAGTCGCACTCAGCCACGCTCGTGCGCGCCCGGCCTCTCCGGCCCGGCGCGATGTAGCTGTGCATGTCTTTTTGTATGCCCTCAGCTTTTCCCACGAGCCGTCAGAGCACCATAAGCGGTCGCTGTGGGTCCGTGGCTGTTTCTTACATAGGAAATTTAAAACATATCGGGCACAACGCCCTGACGCGCGCCCCCGCCCGCCCCCCGCCCGTCCCCGCGCGGTGGCACCATGTCGCGGTGACCCACGCACGACAGCACCGCATCCAGGTCGTCGCCCACCGCGGAGCCTCGGAGGAAGCCCCCGAGCACACCCTCGCCGCGTACCGGAAAGCCATCGAGGACGGAGCGGACGCCCTTGAGTGCGATGTGCGGCTGACGGCCGACGGTCACCTCGTGTGTGTGCACGACCGCCGCGTCAACCGTACGTCCAACGGCCGCGGCGCGGTCTCGGCACTGGAGCTGGCCGATCTGGCGGCGCTGGACTTCGGCTCCTGGAAGAACCGCGAGGCGTGGCACCACCGCGACGAGGAACCCGACTGGGAACACCGCCCCGAGGACCGGGAGTCGACCTCCGTCCTCACCCTGGAGCGGCTGCTCGCACTCGTCACCGACGCCGGCCGGCGGGTGGAACTGGCCATCGAGACCAAGCACCCCACCCGCTGGGCGGGCCAGGTCGAGGAGCGGCTGCTGATGCTGCTCAAGCGGTTCGGACTGGACGCCCCGCCCGCCGCCGACGACTCCCGGGTGCGGGTGATGAGCTTCTCGGCGCGCTCGCTGCACCGCGTCCGGGCCGCCGCGCCGACCCTGCCGACGGTGTACCTGATGCAGTTCGTCTCGCCCCGGCTGCGGGACGGCCGGCTGCCGCTGGGAGTCGGGATCGCGGGCCCCTCGGTACGGATGGTGCGCAGCCACCCCGCCTACATCGAGCGCCTGAAGCGGGCCGGTCACCAGGTGCACGTGTGGACCGTGAACGAGCCGCGGGACGTGGACCTCTGTGTGGGGCTCGGCGTGGACGCCATCATCACCAACCGGCCCCGCGCCGTCCTGGACCACCTCGGCCGCCGACAGCCGCCGCAGCCACCGCGACCGCCACAGCCACAGCCACCACACCCACCGCAGCCGTGAGGCCGTGAGGCCGTGTCCGGAAAGTCCGTCCGCTTAACCCTCCACCCCCGGCCAAACCGGCGTGATTCGGCCATCCCGGCTACAGGGAGTGCTCCGGCGCGTTCGCTCCGTGTTCGCCAGTTAGGAGTGCGTCAGCGGACCATGACCGGCCGGTTTCCGGTTCAGGCCAATGGGGCATCCACTCCGTGGCGTGGGGCAAAGGAGGTCTCGGGGGTGGCGTTGGTGGTGGCACAGGAGGTGCCGACGTCGTCGAGCATGGCCGTACCCCATGGCCCGTCGGGCGTGGGGAAAGCACGACACCGTATGCGCGACCAGTTGCGCAAGGGTGGCGTCACGGAAACGGTCATCGACGACGCCGTACTCATCCTTTCCGAACTTTTGAGCAATGCGTGCAAGCACGGCCGGCCCTTGGGCGACGCCCTGGCCGGAGACGGTGACGTCCGCGCCGCCTGGCGGGTCGAAGGCACCGGCCGGCTCCTGGTCGAGGTGACCGACGGCGGCGGACCGACCCGGCCGTCCCCGGCGACCCCGTCGGTGACGGCGCACGGAGGCCGCGGCCTCAACATCATCACGGCGCTGTCCGACGACTGGGGCGTGCGGGACGACGCCCGGGGCGAGGTCACGGTGTGGGTGGTCGTCCACGAGGACGTGTACGACCCGGACGCCGGGCACCGGCGCGACGACTTCGCCACACGGGTGGCCGCCCCGGCGGTGGCCGACATCCCCGGCCTGGACTTCGCGGACGCCTTCGACGAGCTGGCCTAACCGTTTGGGCCGTGAGGCCCACAGGGGCCCGTGGGCCAGGGGCCCGTGGGCCGTGGCGGTAACGGCTAGGCTCGCGCCCGTACGAGTAGAGCCGTAACCGGGAGACACCCACGATGGCCAAGAAGCGACCCCAGACGAAGGCCAGGCGGCCTCAGCTCGACGGAGAGGTCCCGGTCGTCGGCGCCCGCGAACCCTGCCCGTGCGGCAGCGGCCGCCGCTACAAGGCGTGCCACGGCCGCGCTGCCGCGCAGGCCGTGACCGAGCTGGTGCAGCGCCCGTTCGAGGGGCTGCCGGGCGAGGGCGACTGGGTGGCGCTGCGCGAGCTGGTGCCCGCGGCCACGGCCGAGCTGACCTTGAAGGACGGCCTCCCCGAGGGGGTCCCGTCCGTCACGCTGGCGACGGTCCTGCCGATGGCGTGGCCCGCGCTGCGCCGCGACGACGGCTCGGTCCTGCTCGGGCTGCAGAACGACACGCCCTCGGGCGACATCAGCCGCGACCTCGCCGACACCCTCCAGCAGGCCCTGAGCGCCGCGCCGGGGTCGCCGGTGCAGTCCCGGCGCGCGCCGGCCGACGGGCCGCGCCTCCAGGATGTGCTGGCGGCGGACGGCACTTTCGAGCCAGTGGTGCACGAGGGCTTCGAGTTCTGGGTCCCGGACCCGGAGAACGCCACGGCGGAGGTGACCGCCTCCCTGGAGCGGGCCAACGCCGCGGCTATCCCGACCGTCCGGCTCCAGGGCGTGGACGCCGCCTACTGGTGCGAGACGCCGGAGAAGAACCACCTGCGCTGGGTCATGCCGCACGAGGAGGAGCGGCTTCTGGACGCTCTCGCGCGGCTGCACGCGGCGGGCCGCTCGTCCCTCGGCGAGGGCACCCGGCTGGTCGGTTCCTTCCGCGCCCACGGGCTCATCGTGCCGGTCTGGGACCTGCCGACCGGTTTCTCGGCGCAGGACGCGGAGAAGCCGGCGGCCGAGTTCGCCGAGCGCCTCGCCGAGGCCCTGGCCGTGGAGACGCCGCTCACCGCGGAGGAGCGCCGGGCGCGCGGCGGCCTCACCAACCGGCAGGTCACGCTCAGCTGAGGGCCGTCCGCCGACCCCGTTCCGGCCGTTCGACGGCGGGTCCGGGGCCGGTCTCCGGCGGGAGCGGCGGCGGTTCGGACGGGGGGTGACTCCGATCACAACTCCCGGTCAGGACAGGCCAGTCGATGACCGGAAACACCGAGACCGAATTTGCTAACCGCCGATCTCTTGTTACCGTTCGAGTAGCCCGGTTGCTGGTGCATCCCCCGTCGCCAGCAACCGGGTCTTCACATGTCGCCCCTCGCTCACCGAACGCGGTCGTACGTCAACTGGCCGTTCCCGGCGGCGGCTACGGTCAGCCGCTTCCCGTTCGCAGCAGCAGCGGCCCGTACCCGGCCCGGTTCGCGAACTCGGCGACCGCTGTGTAGGACGCGGCCGCACCCCGGATCCGTTCCCTGGGCGTCTCGCACGACCCCGGTTCGTCCTCGGCGCTCACCGCGCAGCGCGTCTGTACGGTCCGGCCGCCGGTCCCGAGGAGACTCAGTACGGCGTCGAGCGGCCCTCCGGTCACGTTCCGGTAGTAGGTGCGGGCCCAGATCTCGGTGCCTTGGGCCAGGACGCAGGTCTGTGCCTCGATGCCCTCGGGGGAGGTCAGTTCGGGTCCGCAGCGCACGGCGGTGGCCAGTCCCTCGCCGAGTGTCGGCACCGAGCGGCCGGAGGCGGAGGCCCGCCCCTTCGATCCGTCCCCGAAGTCCCCGAGGTCCCCGAAGTCCGTGGGGTCCCCGAAGCCGCTGGAGTCCTTGGAGTACCTGGAGTCCCCGAGGTTCCCGGAGTCCCCGGGCCCCGTACCCCCGGTGCTCGCGTACGTCCCGTCGGCGGCCCGTCCGGCGCCGGAGGACGCCGTCCCGCCGCCCGTCGGCAGTTCCCGCGGGCCGCTCGCCTTCCCGTCGTCCCGGCCGCCGCCGGGCTCCGCGGGGGAGGAGACCGACGAGATGCCGTCACGTCCCCGGCCCGAGTCCGCCGCGGTCTCGGCGCGGTCCCGCTCCGAGCCCGCCGTGGCCACGGCGAAGGGCAGGACCACCGCGCACGCGATGCCGCCGACGAGGGCGACCACCCGCAGCCGGCGTGCGTCGGGCCCGTGGTTCCGGCGCTCCTCCGCACCGCCGCGGTGCCGGCCGGCGGCGGCGTCCTGACGGGGCTCCGGAGTACCACGCTGCCGGGCGTCCCGGGCGACACGCTGCCGCGCCTCCGGAGTACCCCGGTGACGCGACGGACCGGCGCGGTGTTCCCCAGCAGGAAGCGGCATGAAGCGGACGATAACGACCGCGGACGGATGCCGGGACCGCCCGCGCCCGACACCCCCTACATCTCGGGGGCGCTCACACCCGTACGAGTGAGGGCGTCGACGACCGCGTCCACGACGGCCTCCACGTCCGGGACCCAGGGGGAGGAGGAGCCGGGCAGCGGGGCCCGCTCCCAGCGGACGGCGCCCGTGCCGCTCTCGGACGGGGGCAGCGCGAGGTAGCCGCCCTGGCCGTGGAAGCGGAGGGAGCCGGGGACGAAGTCCTTGGCGTAGAGCAGTTCGCCGAGCTGCTCCATGGAGTACGGCTTGACCAGGATCGACCAGCGGGTGGCCGAGGCGACGACCGGGCCGAGACGCATGCCCATCCGGTCGAGGGCGACCAGCGCGCGGGCGGCCGGCAGCGCGGGCAGGGAGACGGCACAGGGAGCGGTGCCCCCGGTGGCCAGGACGATGGGGGCGGCCGGCCGGTTCGTCCACCACCAGCGCACCATCCGCCCGTCGGTGGTGGCCGCGAGCAGACCGGGGTCGAAGGGGTGCGCACCGGGCACCGTGCACTCCGGGTCGGGACAGGAGCAGCGGGAGCGTCCTTGCGGGTCCGCCGCCACACCCGGGAGTACGGGCCACTGCCATTCCGTGGCGTAGGTCAGGGCCGCGCCGATCAGACCGGGCCCCCCGTCGCTCCGCCGGGACAGGAGCCTGCGTCGCCTTCCGAGGATCTCGCGCATGAGCGCTCGTTCCTTTCCGTTGCACGCTGGCAACACCGTGGTCCAGAACACACCTGTGTCGATCACTTCACTGCGCGTAACTGTCGGCGCATCACACCCTGTCGAAGACAACCCCGTCGAAGACAAGGGGAACCCCTATGGGTCGAGCATTGGCTGCGTCCGCGGCCGGTCCGTCCATACTGCGTCTGTCAAAAGCATGGGCGTGGCGCGGGGGTGGCGGAGTCTGGCGTTTTGCCGTCCCGCGTATTTCTCTCCGCCTCCGCCACGGGAGGATGGGGCACGGTCGTCGGTGGATAGGACGCCCGGGTCCAGCGCCAGGTTCCGGATGGCTTCCAACCACCCCTGGCTTTCACCGAGTACGTACCCATCACGACCGCTGTGACGCTCCGTGAAGCACCCCCAGTCGACAGCAACAAGCCTTCCTCCGGGGCAGTTTCAAGCCATCTTTGTTTTTTCGCAAGACGTAGCGAAGAAAGTCACTTACGCCTCATGGACACCAGGAATCCCAGCAGGACAATGCTGGACATCCCCTCACGAGTGCGTGTACATGTGGAGACACTGCCGGCGACGCAGAATGACATGGGGGTTTGCGATGCTTTTGAGCAGTAAGCACCGGTCGGAAAGCCGACGGCCATGAACGCCCCGCACCCTCCGAAAGTGGCCGGAATCGATTCAACGGTTCCCTCACCCGCACACACTGTCGCGTCCGTCACGTCCGGCGGCTCCCCGGCCGTCCCCGGCGCCCCGGCCGCCCTTCTCCAGGACCGCCTCGCCGGCTGGGTCTCCGACCTCACCACCCTCCATGAGCTGACCGAGCGCCTGATCCGCACCGGCACCCTCGACGACGCCCTGCCCGAGCTGCTGCGCGCCGGAGCCACCCTGCTCGGCGCCCGCCGCGGCCTCGTCGTCCTGGAGCCCGCCGACGGACTCGGACCCGCCACCACCACCGGCCTCGGGCTCGGCCGCGCCGACCTCGGCCATCTGGAGACCGTGGAGCGCGCCGCGCTGTCGTACGGGCGGATCCTCCAGGGGCTGCCGGTCGCCGACGGCGGGATCGCCGAACCCGACCTGCTCGCCGAGGAAGGGCTCGACCCCCGCCACCGCGAAGTGGCCGCCCGGCTCGGGTACGCGGCCAGCTACACCCTGCCGCTGCGCACCGAGGACACCGGCCCGCTCGGCGCCGCCGTATGGCTCTACGACGAACCCGCCGCACCGCGCGAGCGGCAGCGGTACCTCGCCGGGCTGTACGTCCGGTACGCCGCCGCGCACCTCGCCCGGCTCGTCGAAGTGGAGCGCACGCGCGCGTGCGTCGCGGCGATCCGCGAGGAGCTGCTGCCCGCGCGGCTGCCGCGGGTGCCCGGGGTCCGGCTCGCCGCCCGGCACCGCACGTCCCCGCGCGGCGGCGGCGACTGGTACGACGCGCTGCCGCTGCCGGACTCCGCGCTCGGTCTCGCCGTCGGTTCGGTCACCGGCTCCGGTCCCGGCGCCGTCGCCGCGATGGGACGGCTGCGCGCGTCCCTGCGGGCGTACGCGGTGATGGAGGGCGAGGACCCGGTCGCCGTCCTGTCCGACTTGGAGCTGCTGCTGCGGCTCACCGAGCCCGCCCGTTCCGCCACCGCGCTGTTCGCCTACTGCGAGCCCGCGCTGCGCAGGATCACGCTGGCCGGCGCCGGGCACAGTCCGCCGCTGCTGATCGGCGAGCGGCGCACGGAGTTCGTGGAGACCTCCGTCTCCGCGCCGCTGAACATGCTGGCCTGCTTCGAGGCGCCGAGCGTGGAGCTGCGCGCCGAGGCCGGAGAGACGGTTCTGCTCTACAGCGACGGGCTGCTGCACCGTACCGGCGACCCGGTCGACCGCGCCTTCGCGCGGCTGCACGCCGCCGCGGCCGGGGTGTCCCGGGCGGGCCGGCAGGACCCCGACGCCGTCGTGGACCACGTCCTGCGCACGGTCCTTCCCGACGGACGGGACCGGGCGGACTCCGAGGAGGACGTCGTGCTGCTGGCCGTGCGCTTCGACTGACCGCCGGCGCGACAGGTCCACCGGCCCTGGTGCTCCTTACGTACGACCGTACGATGGGGGGTGGTCCAGTGCCGTGACAAGGAGGATGACCGTGTCGGAGGAGCTTCCGGAGAACCCGGAGACCGCTGAGGAAGAACCGATCAAGCAGCGGAAGAACGGCCTGTACCCGGGTGTTTCCGACGAGCTCGCCGAGAACATGAAGTCCGGCTGGGCCGACACCGAGCTGCGCGACCTGGAGCCGATCGCCCAGGCCGCCGAGACCGCCGCCCGGCGCGCCGCGCTCTCCGCGCGGTTCCCCGGCGAGCGCCTGGTGATCCCCGCCGGCAACCTCAAGACCCGCTCGAACGACACGGAGTACGCCTTCCGCGCCTCCGTGGAGTACGCGTACCTCACCGGCAACCAGACCGAGGACGGCGTCCTCGTGCTGGAGCCGAAGGGCGAGGGCCACGAGGCCACGATCTACCTGCTGCCGCGCTCCGACCGGGAGAACGGCGAGTTCTGGCTGAACGGCCAGGGCGAGCTGTGGGTCGGCCGCCGCCACTCCCTCACGGAGGCGGCGACGCTGTACGGCATCCCCGCGTCCGACGTGCGCGAGCTGGCGGAGAAGCTGCGCGAGGCCACCGGCCCGGTGCGCGTGGTGCGCGGCTACGACGCCGGCATCGAGGCGGCCCTGACCGACAAGGTCACCGCCGAGCGCGACGAGGAGCTGCGCGTCTTCCTCTCCGAGGCCCGGCTGGTCAAGGACGGGTTCGAGATCGGCGAGCTGCAGAAGGCCGTCGACTCCACCGTGCGCGGCTTCGAGGACGTCGTGAAGGTCCTCGACAAGGCCGAGGCGACCAGCGAGCGCTACATCGAGGGCACGTTCTTCCTCCGCGCGCGCGTGGAGGGCAACGACGTCGGCTACGGCACCATCGCCGCCGCCGGTCCGCACGCCTGCACCCTGCACTGGGTCCGTAACGACGGCCCGGTCCGCTCCGGCGACCTGCTGCTGCTCGACGCGGGCGTGGAGACGCACACGTACTACACCGCGGACGTCACCCGCACGCTCCCCGTCAACGGCACCTACAGCGAGCTGCAGAAGAAGGTGTACGACGCCGTCTACGAAGCGCAGGAAGCCGGCATCGCCGCCGTGAAGCCCGGTGCCGCCTACCGCGACTTCCACGACGCCGCGCAGCGCGTGCTGGCGGAGAAGCTCGTCGAGTGGGGCCTGGTCGAGGGCCCGGTCGAGCGGGTGCTGGAGCTGGGCCTGCAGCGCCGCTGGACGCTGCACGGCACCGGGCACATGCTCGGCCTGGACGTCCACGACTGCGCCGCCGCGCGCACGGAGGGCTACGTCGACGGCACGCTGGAGCCCGGCATGGTGCTCACGGTCGAGCCGGGTCTGTACTTCCAGGCCGACGACCTGACCGTGCCGGAGGAGTACCGGGGCGTCGGCGTCCGCATCGAGGACGACATCCTGGTCACCGAGGACGGCAACCGGAACCTGTCGGCGGGGCTGCCGCGCCGGTCCGACGAGGTCGAGGCGTGGATGGCCGGGCTGAAGGGCTGAGCCGCCCGCCCTCCGCGCCCCGGGCGGCGGAGGGTCCGGGGAGGTCACACCGCGAGGAGCGGTGTGTCCTCCCGCCACTTGATGATCTTGTCGAAGCTCACCACGGCGCCGCCGCGCGTCGAGGTGTTGCCGATGTGGACGTGGTCCGCCAGCTCCCGGATGATGCGCAGCCCCCGGCCGTGCTCGGCGTCCGCGGGGGCCTGGCGGGCCGGTCGCGGCGTGGGACCGGTGAACCCGGGGCCCGTGTCGCTGACCTCGATGCGGCACCGCTCGCCGTCCAGGTAGGCCGTGACGCGGTACGCCGCCGAGGGATCGCTCGCCCCGCCGTGCTCGACGGCGTTGGCGCACGCCTCACTGAGGGCGACGGAGAGGTCGTAGGAGCTGTCGGGGTCGACGCCCGCCGTCTCCATCGCGCCGAGCAGAAGGCGACGGGCAAGGGGCACGCTCGCGGCCTCGCGCCGCAGATGGAGTGACCACCAGATGCTCATGCTCCAGCCTCCCGGCCGCGGCTCGACATACCGTTACGTATTGCCCGACGGCCCGTGGCGTAAGCGCGGCGCTGACGTGAGACCGCCCATACGGCGGATGCGCCCCGGCGGCCACCGGTGTATGCGGGGCGCTCCCACCGAAGCCTGACCTTCCGGTCGTACGGCATCTTGCGGACCTGCCGCACGGGGTGGGTGGGCCCAGTGCGATGATGAGCCCGCCATGACTGCCCCCCACCCGCCTACGGCGCGCTCCGGGAACGACCTCCGGATCCTGCGGGCCGCGGTGTTCGCCGCGGTCTGCGTCGTGCTGGCCGGGGCGGGGCACGCCCTCGCCGCCTGCGCCGCCGTTCCGCTGTGGTCACTCGGCGTGGGGTTCCTGGGCGCGGTCGTGGTCGCGGCGCCGCTCGCCGGACGCGAGCGGTCACTGCCCGGGATCGCGGCTCTGCTCGCCGTCGGACAGACCGCGCTGCACACGCTGTTCGGACTGGGCCAGCACGGCGCCACGGCCGCCGCCTCCGGTACGGCGGTCACGGCCTCCACCGGCACCTCCGGCGCGGTGTCCGACGCCTCGCTGGTGCAGCAGGCGGCGCGGCTCATGTGCGGCACCACCGCGGCGGCGATCAGCCCGGCGCAGGCGCAGCGCATCCTCAGCGACGCGCGCGTGCAGCCCGGCACCGCCTCGCACCCGGGCGCCGCGCACCATCCGGCGGACGCCCTGTCGGCCGGTTCCGGTTCCGCCGCCGCACTGCTGCCGTCGCTGCCGATGCTGCTCAGCCACGTCCTCGCGGCGGTGGCCGCCGGCTGGCTGCTGCGCCGCGGGGACCTGGCCCTGGCCCGGCTCGTCGCTCTGTCGGCGCACTCCGCGCAACTCGTCAGCGAGGGTGCGCTCGTACGCTCCCTGCGCGCGGCGCTCGCTCTGGTGCGCGCCCTGTGCGCCGGTCTGCTGGGCGCGCCGGATGACGCCGCACGCCCCCCGCGTACGGCCCTGCTCGCCGTGGCGCCACCCCGTACCACCGCGCTCCAGCACTCGGTGATCCGGCGGGGACCGCCGCGCGCCGCGTTCGCCCTCGCCGCCTGACACGACGCGACCGCCGCTGCCTCCGTCCGGAGGGGTGGGCCGCCGTCGTGCGGCACGCGCGCGTGCGCGCACCCCTCCACCGGACACCACCAGCAGAAGAAGCGGAGTGCCCTTCATGAAGGCTTCCCGTATCGCCGCCGCCGGCGCCGTCGCAGGCGCCACCGTCCTCGTCCTGTCCGGTCCCGCCTTCGCGCACGTCTCCGTGCAGCCGGAGGGCGAGGCCGTCCAGGGCGGTTACGCCACCATCGACTTCAAGGTCCCCAACGAACGCGACAACGCCTCCACCACCAAGCTGGAGGTCACCATGGACGCCGACCACCCGCTGGCCTCGGTGATGCCGCAGCCCGTCGAGGGCTGGGAGGCGAAGGTGACCAAGAGCAAGCTCGACAAGCCGCTCGAAGCGCACGGCGAGAAGCTCACCGAGGCCGTCACCAAGGTGACCTGGACGGCCGAGGGCGACGGCATCGAGCCCGGCTTCTTCCAGAAGTTCCCGCTCTCCGTCGGCGCCCTGCCCGAGGACTCCGACGAACTGGTCTTCAAGGCGGTCCAGACGTACTCCAACAAGGAGGTCGTCCGCTGGATCGAGGTCCAGCAGGAGGGCCAGGAAGAGCCCGACAACCCGGCCCCGGTCCTCGAACTGACCGCGGCCGACGCCGACTCCGACGCCCACGGCTCCGCCGGCGGCGAGGCCGACGACGCCGACGACACGGAGGCCGCGGCCGAGACCACCGAGGCCGCCGCCGAGGACTCCGACGGCTCCACCGACACCACCGCCCGTGTCCTGGGCGTCGTCGGCATCGTCGTCGGAGCGGCGGGCGTCGCCTACGGCGTGCTCGCCGGCCGCCGCCGCGGCACCGCCTGACGCACCACCCGTCCGGTGCGCGCCGGGGACCCGCCGAACACGGTCCCCGGCGTGCGCCGGCCCGCTCACAACTGGGACATTTCTCTATGCGCAAGAAGACGTTGGCCGCGGCCGCCCTGCTCGCCGCCGCCTCCCTCACCCTCACCGCCTGCGGCAGCAGCGACGACTCCGGCTCCCCCGTCACCGTGGTCTCCGAGGACTCCTCGGCCCAGAAGGCCGCCACCGTCCTCGACCAGCCCTTCGAGAAGCCGGACCTGGTCCTCACCGACACGCACGGCGACGAGTACGACCTCCGTGCGGAGACCGAGGGCAAGCCGACCCTCATCTACTTCGGCTACACCAACTGCCCCGACGTCTGCCCGCTGACCATGAACAACATCGCCGTGGCCAAGAAGCAGCTGCCGAAGGCCGAACAGGACGAGCTGCGCGTCGTGTTCGTCACCACCGACCCCGAACGGGACACCCCCGCCGCCCTCGGCAAGTGGCTCAAGGGCATCGACTCCCAGGTCGTCGGCCTGACCGGCGACTTCGACACCATCCAGGCCGGCGCCCGCACCCTCGGCATCTCCATCGAACCGCCCGAGAAGGACAAGAACGGCAAGATCGTCTCCACCCACGGCACCCAGGTCGTCGCCTTCTCCCCGAAGACCGACGCGGGGTACGTCCTCTACGGCGAGGACGCCACCGTCGACGACTACACCGCCGACCTCCCCAAGCTGATCAAGGGGGCGAAGCCGTGACACGCCCCGCGTGGCCGGCCCTGGCGCTGGCGCTGGCCGGTGCCCTGGCTCTCGCGGGGTGCGGCGCGGACGCGTCCGGCTCGGACACGGCCGCCTCGGGCGCCGACCTCTCCGTCGGCTCCGCCTACATGCCGCAGCCCGTCTCCGAGACGATGGCCGCCGGGTTCCTCACCGTCACCAACGACGGCGGCACCGACGACGCGCTCACCTCCGTCACCAGCGACGCCGGCGAGGTCACCGTGCACGAGACGACCGACGGAACGATGCGGCAGGTCGACCGCCTCACCGTCCCGGCCCACGGCCGCCTCGCCCTGGAGAGCGGCGGCGACCACCTGATGTTCGAGAAGCTGAAGAAGCGGCCGGAGGAGGGCCAGACGGTCTCCGTCGAGCTGCACTTCGCCGACTCCGACCCGATCAGCGTCGACATGCCGGTGAAGGCGGCCACCTACCGGCCCGACAGCACGCGGTCCAACACCGCACAGCCCGACAGCACACAGTCCGGCACCGCACAGCCCGAGCACTCCAGTCACTGAGGGAGGGACCACCTTGACGCCGACCATCGCCCCACGCGTCCGGACACTGGCGCTGCTGCTCCTGGCCGCGGTCTGCGCACTGCTCGCGGGTGCCGGCCCGGCCTCCGCGCACGCCGCGCTGACCGGCAGCGACCCCCAGCAGGGGGCGGTGGTCGACCAGGCCCCGGCCCGCGTCTCCCTGACGTTCTCCGAGTCGGTCTCCATGGACGACGACTCCCTGCGCGTCCTCGACCCCAAGGGTGCCCGCGTCGACGACGGCGCACCGGCCAACGTCAGCGGCACCACCTACGGCGTCGCCCTGCACTCCGGCCTCCCGGACGGCACGTACACGGTCACCTACCAGGTCGTGTCCGCCGACAGCCACCCCGTCGCCGGTGCCTTCACCTTCTCCGTCGGCGCCCCGTCGAAGACCACGGTGACCGCCGCCGACCAGCAGGCGGGCGGCGGGACCGTCGGCTGGCTGTACGGCCTCGGCCGCTACGTCGCCTACGCCGGGTTCGCCGTGCTGGTGGGCGGCGCCGCGTTCGTCCTCGCCTGCTGGCCGAGCGGCTCCGGCGTACGGACCGTGCAGCGGGTGGTCGTCTCCGGGTGGCTCGCGCTCACCGCCGCGACCCTCGGCATGCTCCTGCTGCGCGGCTCCTACACCGGCTCCGGGAAGCTCGGCGACGTCTTCGACCTGGAGCTGCTCGGCCAGGTACTCCAGACCAAGACCGGCGCGGCGCTCGTCTCCCGGCTGCTGCTGCTCGCCGCGGCGGCGCTGTTCGTCGCGGTGCTCTTCGGGGCTCACGACAAGCGGGAGGACGCGGAGAAGAAGGACCTGACGTTCGGGCTGGCGCTCGGCGGTACCGTCGTCGCCGTCGGGCTCGCCGCGACCTGGGCCATGGCCGAGCACGCCTCGGTCGGTCTCCAGCCGGGCCTCGCCATGCCGGCCGACGTCGTCCATCTCCTCGCCGTCGCCGCCTGGCTCGGCGGGCTCACCACACTGCTCGTCGCCCTCTACAAGGCGCCCGCGGAGACCCCGGTGGAGGCCGACGCCGTCCACCGGTTCTCCCGGGTCGCCTTCGGCAGCGTCGTCGCGCTGGTCGTCACCGGCGTCTACCAGTCCTGGCGGCAGCTGGGCTCCTGGTCGGCCTTCACCGACACGCGGTACGGACAGCTGCTGCTGGTCAAGCTGGTCCTCGTGGCGGTGCTCGTCGGCATCGCCTCCCTGTCCCGGCGGTGGACGGCCCGGCTGGCCGACGGGGTGGCGGCGGTGCCGCGGCCGCGGGAGAAGCAGACGGTGGCCGCCACGACGGGCAACCCGTCCGGTGCCCGTGCCGGTGGGAACAGGGCCGGCGGGAGAGGAGCCGACGGGAAGGGAGCCGACGGGAAGGGGGCCGGTACCGCCGGCAAGACCCCCGCCGGTGCCAAGCGCGCCGCCCAGCTCGCCCGGCAGCGGGCCGCCGTGGACGCCGCCCGGCAGAAGCGGCTGCGCGACGGCGACCCCCACCGCTTCGGCCTGCGCCGCTCGGTCCTCGCCGAGGCCGGTGTCGCCGTCGTCCTCCTCGCCGTCACCACCGTCCTGACCCAGACCGAACCGGGCCGCACCGAGCAGGAGGCCGAGGCCGCCACCTCCGCCGCGGCCTCGGCCGACACCTCGGCCTCGGGGGCGGTCACCCTGGACATGCCGTTCGACACCGGCGGCGAGAACGGCGAGGGCGTCATACGCGTCGAGATCGACCCCGCGCGCGTGGGCGCCAACGACGTCCACGTCTACGTCGAGGACCCGGACGGCCGCGCCGTGGACATCCCCGAGGTGAAGATCGCCTTCACCCTGGAGACCAAGGACATCGGGCCGCTGCCCGTCGCCCCCGACCACATCACCACCGGACACTGGTCGGCGAGCGACGTACAGCTCCCCATGGCCGGCGACTGGAAGGTCGCCGCGACCGTGCGGACCTCCGACATCGACCAGGTCACCGTCTCCAAGAACGCCCAGATCGGCTGAACCGCACCATGACTGAACAGTCCGTTCCGGAGGCCCGTACGCGCGACGCCGACGCCGACGCCGTCGACGAAGCCGCCCCCCGGACCACCGCACCCGCCGACGGCATCTCACGGCGCCGCCTCCTCGGCACCGCCGGCGCCACCGGGCTCGTCCTCGGCGCGGCGGGCGCCGCCGCGGGGTACGCCGCCGCCCCCGCCGAGGCCACCCCGCTGACCTCGCTGGGCAGCGGGCAGGTGATGTTTCACGGGAAACATCAGCCCGGCATCACCACCCCGACGCAGGCCCGGGGCCACCTCGTCGCCTTCGACCTGACGGCGGGCGCCGGACGCAAGGAGGCGGCCGCGCTGCTGCGCCGCTGGTCCGGCACGGCCCGGCGGCTGATGGTGGGCGAGGCGGCCGCGTCCGGCGACACGGACGTCGCCCGGGACGCCGGGCCCTCCTCCCTCACCGTCACCTTCGGGTTCGGTCACAGCTTCTTCGGCCGGACCGGACTGGAGAAGCAGCGCCCCGTCTCCCTCGACCCGCTGCCCGACTTCTCCTCCGACCACCTCGACAAGAACCGCAGCAACGGCGACCTCTGGGTGCAGATCGGCGCCGACGACGCCCTCGTCGCCTTCCACGCCCTGCGCGCCCTTCAGAAGGACGCCGGATCGGCCGTCCGCGTCCGCTGGCAGATGAACGGCTTCAACCGCTCGCCGGGCGCCACCGCCCACCCCATGACCGTCCGCAACCTCATGGGCCAGGTCGACGGCACCCGTAACCCCAAGCCCTCGGAGAGCGACTTCGACCAGCGGATCTGGGTACCGGAGTCCGGCTCGCAGGACCCCTCCTGGATGGCGAACGGCTCCTACGCCGTCGTACGCCGCATCCGCATGCTCCTCGACGACTGGGAGGAGCTGTCGGCCAAGGAGCAGGAGGACGTCATCGGCCGCCGCAAGGCCGACGGGGCACCGCTCACCGGCGGCGGCGAGACCACCGAGATGGAGCTGGAGAAGACGGACAAGGCCGGGAACCTGGTCGTCCCGCTCAACGCCCACGCCCGTATCACCCGCCCCGACCAGAACGGCGGCGCGGCCATGCTGCGCCGGCCCTTCTCCTTCCACGACGGCATAGACACCGACGGCGTCCCCGACGCGGGGCTGCTCTTCGTCTGCTGGCAGGCCGACCCGCTGCGCGGCTTCGTGCCGGTCCAGCGCAAACTCGACCGGGGCGACGCCCTGTCGGCGTTCATCCGGCACGAGGCGAGCGGCCTGTTCGCGGTGCCGGGCGGAGCCACCGGAGACGGGTACGTGGGGCAGCCGCTGCTGGAGGGATGAGCACTAGGGTGAGGCCATGCCAGCCAGTTACGCGTATCTCGGCCCCGAAGGCACCTTCACGGAAGTCGCCCTGCGTACCCTCCCGGAGGCGGCGACCCGCGAGCTGGTGCCCTACGTCTCCGTGCAGTCCGCGCTCGACGCGGTGCGCGTCGGGGAGGCCGAGGCCGCGTTCGTACCGATCGAGAACTCCGTCGAGGGCGGCATCACCACCACCCTCGACGAGCTGGTCACCGGCCGGCCGCTGATGATCTACCGCGAGGTGCTTCTCTCCATCACCTTCGCGCTGCTGGTGCGGCCCGGCACCGCGCTGTCCGACATCAAGACCGTCACGGCCCACCCGGCCGCCCAGCCGCAGGTGCGCAACTGGCTGAAGGCTCACCTCCCCGACGTCGCCTGGGAGTCCGCCGCCTCCAACGCGGACGGCGCCCGCCTGGTGCAGGAGGGCCGGTACGACGCCGCCTTCGCCGGCGAGTTCGCCGCCGCCCGGTACGGCCTGGAGGCCCTGGAGACCGGCATCCACGACTCGCCGGAGACCGCGCAGACCCGGTTCGTCCTGGTGGGCCGCCCCGCCCGGCCGGCCGCACCGTCCGGCGCGGACAAGACGTCCGTCGTGATCTGGCAGCGGGACGACCACCCCGGCGGCCTGCGCGACCTGCTCGGCGAGTTCGCCACCCGGGGCATCAACCTGATGCTGCTGCAGTCCCGTCCCACCGGCGCCGGCATCGGCAACTACTGCTTCTGCATCGACGCCGAGGGGCACATCTCCGACCGCAGGGTGGCCGAGGCCCTGATGGGGCTGAAGCGGATCTGCCTCCAGGTGCGCTTCCTCGGCTCGTACCCGCGGGCGGGGGTGAGCCTCGCGGACGTGCGTCCGACCTCTCCGGGGACGTCGGACGACGAGTTCGTGGCCGCGGCGGAGTGGGTCGCGCGCTGCCAGGACGGGCGGTTCTGAGCAGGGGCCGGCATGGTTCCGAGCACGGTTCGGCGGGCCGTTCCGCAGATCGCCTCGCGGGCCGGGTTATCCACAGAAGTTATCCACAGGCTGTACGGCCTGGTGGGGACAAGTCGACAACAAATCGCCACCCAGTCGACAAATCGGCCTCCGGGCCGCATCTCCGTCCACAGAGCCGCAGGTCACCCTTCGTCCACCTGTTTCTTGCCCGCCATCCTCCGGAGTGACCCGTTTCCACTCGAAAGTGGGCCGGTGAAGGGTTTGGGAAGAGAATTCCACGGCCCGGTCGGAGGATTAGGAACGATCGCTTCCGAAGTCCACAGAACTTGCGCACAGCCTGTGGATAACTTGCCCCCATCCCCGGTTCCTGTGGACAGCCATGCCCCAAGTCCCCTGCACCGCAAGGCGATCCGGTCAACGCGCACCCCGCCTTCTGCCTCGTTCCAGGGAATGAGACGCTTTTTATTGACGGAGGGGATCAGCAGGCACATTCCGCACATAACGGAACGCTTCTCCCCTCCCGGTCCGCCGCCGGTCAATACGGAGTCGATCGCCGTCACCGCGCACCGGTAGCCTTGACCGCGTGATTGACCTTCGCCTGCTCCGTGAGGACCCCGACCGTGTGCGCGCCTCCCAGCGTGCCCGTGGAGAGGACGTCGCGCTCGTCGACTCCCTCCTCTCCGCCGATGAGCGGCGCAGGTCGTCCGGCGTCCGCTTCGACGAGCTGCGCAACGAGCAGAAGGGCCTCGGCAAGCTCATCGGCAAGGCCACCGGCGACGAGAAGGCCGAGCTGCTGAAGCGCGCGAGCCAGCTCGCCGCCGACGTCAAGGCCGCCGACGCCGAGCGCGACGCCGCCGACGCCGAGACCCAGGCGCTGCTGCAGAGGCTCGGCAACCTGGTCCACCCCGACGTCCCCGTGGGCGGCGAGGAGGACTTCGTCACCCTGGAGACGCACGGCACCCACCGCGACTTCGCCGCCGAGGGCTTCGAGCCCAAGGACCACCTGGAGCTGGGCCAGCTGCTCGGCGCCATCGACGTCGAGCGCGGCGCCAAGGTCTCCGGCTCCCGCTTCTACTTCCTGACCGGTGTCGGCGCCCTCCTGGAGCTGGCCCTGGTCAACGCGGCGATCGCGCAGGCCACGGCGGCCGGCTTCACGCCGATGCTGACCCCGGCGCTGGTCCGCCCGCAGTCGATGGCCGGCACCGGCTTCCTCGGCCAGGCCGCGCAGGACGTCTACCACCTCGACAAGGACGACCTGTACCTGGTCGGCACCTCCGAGGTCCCCCTCGCCGCGTACCACATGGACGAGATCCTCGAAGCCGACCGGCTGCCGCTGCGCTACGCAGGCTTCTCGCCCTGCTTCCGCCGCGAGGCCGGTTCGCACGGCAAGGACACCCGGGGCATCTTCCGCGTCCACCAGTTCGACAAGGTCGAGATGTTCTCCTATGTCCTCCCCGAGGACGCGCAGGCCGAGCACCAGCGCCTCCTGGAGTGGGAGAAGCAGTGGCTGACCTCGCTGGAGCTGCCGTTCCGCGTCATCGACGTGGCCTCGGCGGACCTCGGCGCGTCGGCGGCCCGCAAGTTCGACTGCGAGGCGTGGATCCCCACGCAGGGCAAGTACCGCGAGCTGACCTCGACCTCGGACTGCACCGAGTTCCAGTCCCGGCGTCTGTCGATCCGGGTGCGCGAGGACAAGAAGGTGCGCCCGCTCGCCACGCTCAACGGCACGCTGTGCGCCGTACCGCGCACGATCGTGGCGATCCTGGAGAACCACCAGCAGGCCGACGGTTCGGTGCGGGTGCCCGAGGTGCTCCGTCCGTACCTGGGCGGCCGTGAGGTGCTGGAGCCGGTGGGCAAGTGAGCGACAGCCCCTCCGGTACGGGTTTCCCGTACCGCCTCGTCGCGACCGACCTCGACGGCACGCTGCTGCGCGGTGACGACACGGTCTCCCGGCGCACCCGGGACGCGCTCGCCGCGGCCACCGCGGCGGGTGCCGCCCACATCGTGGTCACCGGCCGCGCGGTCCCGTGGACCCGGCACGTCCTGGACGACCTCGGCTACGAGGGTCTGGCCGTCTGCGGGCAGGGCGCGCAGGTCTACCACGCCGGTGAGCACCGTCTGCTGACCTCGGTCACGCTCGACCGGCAGCTCGCCGGGGTGGCGCTGGCCAAGATCGAGGCGGAGACCGGTCCGCTGTACCTGGCGGCCAGCCGCGACGGGCTGGACGGCGAGGTCATGGTCGGTCCCGGTTACGAGGTCGGGGGCACCCTTCCGGGGACGCCGTTCACGGACGCCTCCGACCTGTGGTCGGCGCCGCTGAACAAGATTTACATCCAGCATCCGACGCTGTCCGACGACGAGCTGGCGGAGGTGGCGCGGCGTGCCGCGGGCGGTTTCGTCACGGTCGTCGTGGCGGGTGCGGGGATCGTCGAACTGCTGCCGCTGGGGCTGTCGAAGGCGACGGGGCTGTCGCTGGCGGCGCGCCGGCTGAAGCTGAAGGCGGCGGACACCGTCGCCTTCGGTGACATGCCCAACGACGTGCCGATGTTCGCCTGGGCGGCGCACGGCGTGGCGATGGCCAACGCCCACGCCGAGCTGAAGGCGGTGGCGGACGAGGTGACGTCCTCGAACGACGAGGACGGTATCGCGGTGGTACTGGAACGACTGCTCGGCGGAGGCTGAACGCCGGGGCCTCGACCGCTCGGCGGAGGCTGAACACCCGACCACCCTGCCGCGCTGGCGAGAACCGCATGCCGGACCACTGCCGCTCGGCTCAGGCTGAACGCCCGGCCCGGCCGCTTCGCGGAAGCTGAGCGCCCGATCTCGCCGCTGGCGAGAACCGGGCACCGGGCCCCGGCCGCTCGGCGGGAGCCGAGTGGGCGGCCGTGGCGGAGGATGCACGGATCGAACGTGCGCGGGTCTCCAGGACCCGACCCGGGCCCGCCACCGGATTGCTCCGGGGCGGGCCGGTGCCTTGCCACTCGGCCGATCCTCCGGGTGGGCGGCCCACGCGAATGCCGTGCACCGCGTGCTCGAAGCGGCCGCCCCGGACGGCTCCTGTGCCAGACGGACTCGACGGAGGGCAGTGACTACTCCGGAGCCCGCCGCGGGCCGTCCTGTCGGGAGCGGGACGGACTGCCGTGCATGGACATCGCCCCGCTCCTCTCCCGGTCCCCGGCGCCTGTGTGGCGCGGCGGCTCGTGCATGTCACCAGTGTGCGAAACGGACGCGGCGGACGCCACCGAATAAAAACGGCGTACGGCCGTGCGGGCCGGGCTCGTTCACTCCTCCCCGGCGAGGGTGAGGGAGCGCAGCTTCTGACCTGCGTACCAGGTGGCCAGGACGGTCACCAGGACGAGCAGGACCGTCGCGGTGGGCAGGCCGACGTCGGAGGTGACCAGATCACCGCCGGCGACGTCCTGGGCGACGGCGAGCGACCACTGCTGGACGCTGAGAGTGCGGGCGCCGGGCACCAGGGAGCCGAAGAGGGCCTCCCAGACCAGTGCGTAGACGAGGCCGAAGACCACCGCGTGCCGGGAGACCGTGCCGAGGAGCAGGAAGAGCGCGGCGTAGGCGATCGAGGCGACGAGCGCCGCGACGGTGTAGGCGACGGCGACCTGCTGGCCGTTGCCGTTGAGGATCAGGCCCGCCAGGAGGGTCGGCAGGGCGGAGAAGGCCATGGTCACGGCGATGGCGACGATCAGCTTGGTGAAGATGATCGTGGGCCTTTTGACCGGCTTGGACAGCAGGTAGACCACGGAGCCGTCGTCGATCTCGGGACCGATGGCACCCGTGCCGGCGATGACGCCGATGATCGGCACCATGGTGGCGAGGGCGAAGCCGCCGAGGACGTCCGCGGCGGTCTGGTCGTCGGCGCCGGTCAGGGCGCGTACGGCGACGGCGATGACGAGCAGCAGCAGGGGCAGGGCGGCCAGGATGAGGGCCCGGCGGCGGCCGAGCAGAGCCCGGTAGGTGAGCCGGGCGACGGTGGGGTCGTACATGTTTTTCGGCCTCCTACGCCGCGACGAGGTACGAGAAGACGGACTCCAGGGACTCGTCGGACGGCGAGACCGTGAGCAGCCGGATGCCGTGGTCGCGGGCGACCCGGGGCAGCAGGGCCGTGAACCGGGCGAAGTCGACGGCCTGGACGCGCAGGGCGCCCTCGGCGTGGTCGACCTCGATGCCGGAGGTGGACGGGTCGGCGATGAGGGCCGCCGCGAGGGCCCGGTCGTCGCTGGAGCGGACCAGATAGCGGTGGGGCCGGTCGGTCATCAGGCGGCGGATCTTGCGGAAGTCGCCGCTGGCCGCGTGGCGGCCGGCGACGACGACCTCGATGTGCCAGGCGAGCTGTTCGACCTCTTCGAGGATGTGGGAGGAGAACAGGACCGTGCGGCCCTCCTCTCCCATGCGGCGCAGCAGTTCCATGAGCTGCATGCGCTGGCGGGGGTCCATGCCGTTGAACGGTTCGTCGAGGAGGAGCAGCGAGGGATCGTGCACGAGGGCGCTGGCCATCTTCACGCGCTGGCGCATGCCCTTGGAGTAGGTGGCGATCTTGCGGTCCTGGGCGTACTCCATCTCGACGGTGGCGAGGGCCCTCTGGGCCGCCTTCGCGCCGAGGCCGTGGAGTTCGGCGTTGGCGAGGACGAACTCCTTGCCGGTGAGGAAGTCGTACATGGCCTCGCGTTCGGGCACGATGCCGATGTGCCGGTAGATGGCCTCGTTGCGCCAGACGGGCTGTCCGTCGAGGGTGACGGTGCCGGTGGAGGGGGCGAGGAAACCGCCCATCATGTTGATGAGGGTGGACTTGCCCGCGCCGTTGGGGCCGAGGAGGCCGGTGACGCCTGGGCCGATCGTCATGGTGACGTCGTTGACGGCGACGACGTTGCCGAACCAGCGGGAGACGTGGTCGATGGTCAAGGTAGTCACAGGCCCACCTTCTTGTAGCGGCGGATCAGGAGGGCGTAGGCGCCGGCGATCAGGCCGAGGGTGACGAGGACGTAGACCAGGCCCTCCCCGGTGCCGGGGCCGTGGCCGCCGGGGAAGGCGGAGGGGGCGCCGAGGAAGGCGGACTGCACGCCGTCGATGAGGGTGATCGGCGAGAACAGGCCGATCCAGGCGACGGCGCCGGAGCTGCTCTGGACGTCCGCGATGGCCTGGAGGGTGGAGACCGCGCCGTAGCTGATGGTCAGTACGGCGATGACGGCGGCGATGCCGAAGCCGCGGCGCGGCGTGACCGAGGCGACGACCAGGCCGATGCCGGAGAACAGGAGCGAGAGCAGGGCCACGGAGACCAGTCCCTGGGCGAATCCCTTGGTCTGGTCGGCGAAGTCGAGCTTGGCGAGCAGCGCGCCGATGTACAGGACCAGCAGGGGGGCGGCGGTGAGGATGAAGAGGGCCGAGGCGAGCGCCGCGTACTTGGCGCGGACGTAGTCGGAGGTTTCGATCGGCCGTGAGAAGTAAAGGGGCACGGTCTTGAAGCGGAGGTCCCGGGAGACCGACTGGGGTGCCTGTGAGGCGATGTAGAGGCTGATGACGGCCTGGAGGACGATCGCGTAGCGCGTGTAGGTGAGGGGCAGGTCATTGGCCTTGGTGACGACGGCGACGGCGACCATGATCCCGGCGGGCAGGCACATCACCACGAACAGCAGCATGGGCAGGACCTTGGACTTGACCGAGCGGCCGAGTCCGTAGGCGCCGCGCAGCGACTGCGAGTAGAGCGAGCGGCGGGCGTAGGCGCGGCCGAGGCGGGGGCCGTCGTAGGCGCGGTAGCCGATGTTGTGGATGCGGGTCTTCTCGCCCGGGGCAGCGGCTGTGGCGGCGGCTGTGGGCTGCTCAGTTGCCATGGAGGGCGGCCTCCTTCGGTGCGGCGTCGTCCTTGAAGACCTCCGCGATGTGGTGCCGGCGCTGTTCCATGCGGACCAGGCCGAGTCCGAGGTCGGCGATGACGTCCCGGACGATGTCGTGGGTCTCCTCGCCGGTGGCGGTGAGCAGCAGGACGTGGCCGGCGCCGGGCAGCCCGCTGCCGTCCTCGACGCTCACCCCGCGCGCGTGGAGCGCGTCGCGCACCGCGCGGGTGCCGTCGGGGTGGTCGTCGGTGTCGGTGACCTCGATCGCGAGGGTGGTCGTGGACTGTGTGAAGTCCGTGGTGGAGCTGGCGCGCAGCAGTTTGCCGCCGTCCACGACGACGACGTGGTCGCAGGTGCGTTCCAGCTCGCCCAGGAGGTGGGAGGTGACGAGCACCGAGATGCCGAAGTCGGTGTGGATGCGGCGGATCAGGCCGAGCATCTCGTCGCGGCCGACCGGGTCGAGGCCGTTGGTGGGCTCGTCGAGGAAGACCAGCTGGGGGTCGTGGACGAGGGCCTGCGCGAGCTTCACGCGCTGCTTCATGCCGGTGGAGTAGCCGCCGATGGGGCGGTACCGCTCCTCGTAGAGGCCGACGTGGCGCAGGGTGTCCGCGGTGCGTTCGCGGGCGGCGGTGGGCGGCAGGCCGGACATCCGGGCCATGTGCACGACGAACTCGGTGGCCGAGACGTCGGGCGGCAGGCAGTCGTGTTCCGGCATGTAGCCGACGCGCTCGCGGATGGCGGCGCCCTTGGTGGCGACGTCGAGTCCGAGCACCTCGGCGCGGCCCTCCGTGGCGGGGGACAGCCCCAGCAGGATCTTGATGAGCGTGGACTTGCCGGCTCCGTTGGCTCCGACGAGCCCGGTCACACCGGGTCCGACGTCCACGGAGAGCCGGTCGAGTGCGGTCGCCCGGGGGAACCGCTTGCTCAGGCTTTCGGTCGCGATCACAGTCACGTCGTCGACGGTAGTGACGCGGGCCACGCCGGTCGTCACCCCGCAGGGCCGTCTTGGCCTCGTACTCCAGACGTACGGGGCCCTAGGGGGACCCTGCCTGAGGGCTACGGCGGGCGGGCGCCGCGCCGGACACGCGGACCGCACACCCTGTTGACGCGCCGTCTAACGACTGGGACTCTCGGCACCGTCGTACCGCGCGGGGACGGAGGAGACATGACGGGTTTCGAGGGGGCGCGCGAGCGCCGGGTGCGGACGGGCGGGGTCGAGCTGTGCGTGGCGGAACTGGGGGATCCCGAGCGGCCGACGGTGGTCCTCGTCCACGGCTACCCGGACAGCAAGGAGGTCTGGTCCGAGGTGGCCGACCGCCTCGCGGGCCGGTTCCACGTCGTCGCCTACGACGTCCGGGGCCACGGCGGGTCCACGGCGCCCGTACCGCTGCGCGGCGGGTTCACTCTGGAGAAGCTGACGGACGACTTCCTGGCCGTCGCGGACGCGGTCAGCCCCGGCCGGCCGGTGCACCTGGTCGGACACGACTGGGGTTCGGTGCAGTCCTGGGAGTTCACGACGGCCCGGCGCACCGCGGGCCGGATCGCGTCCTTCACCTCCCTGTCGGGGCCGTCCCTCGACCACCTCGGGCACTGGATGGCGGAGCGCGTGAAGCGCCCCACCCCGCGCCGGGTCGGCCAGCTCCTCGGCCAGGCCGTCAGGTCCTGGTACGTGTACGCGCTGCACACGCCCGTCCTGCCCGAACTGGCCTGGCGCGGCCCCCTCGGCAGGCGCTGGCCGGGCGTCCTCGGCCGCGTCGAACGGGTGCCCGCCGGGGACTATCCGACGGCGTCCCTGCCGCGCGACGCGGCGCACGGCACATGGCTCTACCGCGACAACGTACGGTCCCGGCTGCGTGCCCCACGCTCCGACGCGTACGCCCACGCGCCCGTGCAGCTCGTCACGCCCCTGGCGGACGCGTACCTCTCCGAGCGGCTCTACGACGGACTGGAGCGGTGGGTGCCGGAGCTGACCCGCCGTACCCTGTCCGCCCGGCACTGGGTCCCGCGCACCCGCCCGGACCTGCTGTCGACATGGATCACGGAGTTCGTCTCGGCCGTCGAGGACGGCCGGCCGGAACCGGCCGCCCGGGGGAGGCACGCCGAGCGGTTCGGCGGGCAGCTCGTCCTGGTGACGGGGGCGGGCAGCGGCATAGGCCGGGCCACGGCGCTGGCGTTCGCCGCGGCCGGCGCGCGCGTGATCGCCGTCGACCGGGACGGCGAGGCCGCGGCGCGCACCGCGGAGCGGGCACGCACGGCCGGTGCCCCGGAGGCCTGGGCCGAGACCGCCGACGTCTCCGACGAGCAGGCGATGGAGCAGCTCGCCGGGAAGGCCGACGCCGAGTACGGCGTGCCGGACGTCCTGGTGAACAACGCCGGGATCGGCCTGTCCGGCTCCTTCTTCGCCACCACGCCGGAGGACTGGAAGGAGGTCCTCGACGTCAATCTGTGGGGCGTGATCCACGGGTGCCGGCTCTTCGGACGGCGGATGGCCGACCGCGGTCAGGGCGGTCACATCGTCAACGTCGCGTCGGCGGCGGCCTACCAGCCCTCGCGGCTGCTGCCCGCGTACGGCACCTCCAAGGCGGCCGTGCTGATGCTGAGCGAGTGCCTGCGCGCCGAACTGGCCGGCCGGGGCATCGGCGTCACTGCGGTCTGCCCCGGGGTCGTCGATACGGGGATCACCTCGACGGCACGGTTCGCCGGGGCCGGCGCGGCCGAGGAACGACGGCGGCAGCGGCGGACGGCCCGGCTGTACGGGCTGCGCGGCTATCCGCCGGAGAAGGTGGCCGCCGCGATCCTCCAGGCGGTGCTCCGCGACCGTGCGGTGGTCCCGGTCACGCCGGAGGCGCGGGTGTCCCGGCTGCTGTCCCGCTTCGCGCCGGGCGCGCTGCGGTCGCTGGCGCGGGTCAATCCTCGTCTGTGAGCGAGGACTTGGGCACCGTGCGGGTGCGGGTTCTCCACAGGAAGCCCCGCTTTGCCTGTGGATAACACCGCTTGGCTGTGGACCAAACCTTTCCCTTAAAACCGATCGCGTGATACGCGTCTCCTTCGGCACGCTGTCCGAATGAACGAACGCGATGAACAGGGCTCGGACGACAGACGCACCGTGAAGGTGTCGAAGTACCTGTCCAAGCACCTACGGCACCAGCCCGAGCGGATCGGGCTGACCCTCGACGAGGGCGGCTGGGTCCGGATCGACACGCTCCTCGCGGCCGCCGCGTCCCACGGTTTCCCCATCGCCCGCGAGGAGCTGCATCACGTCGTCGCCGCCAACGACAAGCAGCGGTTCGCGGTCGACGGCGACCGCATCCGGGCCAGCCAGGGGCAAAGTGTCACCGTCGATCTCGGCCTGCCCCCGGCGACCCCGCCCGCCTTCCTCTACCACGGGACGGTGGCCCGCCATCTGGAGGCGATCCGCGCCGAGGGGCTCCGGCCGATGAACCGGCACGCCGTCCACCTCTCGCCCGACCGGGAGACCGCCACCCGGGTCGGCGCCCGCCACGGCCGGCCGGTGGTGCTGTCGGTGGATGCCGCCGCGATGCACGCCGACGGCCACGTCTTCCAGGTCAGCGCCAACGGGGTGTGGCTGACGGAGGCGGTACCGGCGCGGTATCTGCGTCTTCCCTGAGGCCCGCTCCTGCGCGTATACGGTTCCCGGGTGGGCGTTTCACGTGAAACAGCCGACGCGGCTTAGGCTCGTGTCATGAGCCTGCGCCTGAGCACCGTGATCCTCCCCTACCGCCGGTGGCACGAAGGCGGCCGCGCGGCCTGGACACGGGCCGAGCAGCTCGGCTTCCACGCCGCGTACACCTACGACCACCTGTCCTGGCGGAGCTTCCGGGACGGCCCGTGGTTCGGTGCCGTGCCGACCCTCACCGCCGCCGCGGCGGCCACCGAGCGGATGCGGCTGGGCACCCTGGTGACCTCCCCGAACTTCCGGCACCCGGTCACGCTCGCCAAGGAGCTGATCTCCCTCGACGACATCTCCGGCGGCCGGATCACGCTGGGCATAGGAGCGGGCGGCACCGGGTTCGACGCCACCGCGCTCGGCCAGGAGCCCTGGACGCCGCGCCAGCGCGCCGACCGGTTCGCCGAGTTCCTCGCGCTGCTCGACCGGCTGCTGACCGAGGACGCGGTCTCCTACGAGGGCGACTTCTACGCGGCGCACGAGGCTCGCAACATCCCGGGGTGCGTGCAGCGGCCCCGGCTGCCGTTCGCGGTGGCCGCGACCGGCCCGCGCGGGATGCGGCTCGCCGCCCGGTACGGCCAGGCGTGGGTGACCACCGGCGACCCGAGGCTGTTCGAGGACGGCACGCCCGAGCAGTCGCTGCGGGCCCTGCGGACGCAGACCGAGAAGCTGGCCGACGCCTGCGCGGAGATCGACCGCGACGTGGACGGACTCGACAAGGTGCTGCTCACCGGGTTCACCCCGGACCGCAACCGGCCGCTGGAGTCCCTGGACGCGTTCGTGGACTTCGCCGGACGCCACCGGGAGCTGGGATTCACGGAGATCGCCGTCCACTGGCCGATCCCCGGGTCGGACTTCGCGACCGACGAGAAGGTCTTCGAGCGGATCGCGATGGAGGCGGCGGCCCAGCTGTCCTGAGGCACGAGCGCCGGGATACGCCTGCCCGCGCCGACAGGTACGGGCAGGCGGCACCGATGAGAGCCGCGTCTCACAGATGTGCGGACGCCCGCACGCTCGTGCGGGTTACGTGACAATGGCCCGGTGACCTCAGCGACTCGACAGCCCCAGCCCCCGGCCGCCGCCGCTCGCCCCCGGCTCATCGCCACCGACCTCGACGGCACCCTGCTGCGCGACGACAAGTCAGTCTCGCCCCGCACGGTCGCCGCGCTGTCCGCCGCGGAGAAGGCGGGCATCGAGGTCTTCTTCGTCACCGGACGCCCGGCGCGCTGGATGGACGTCGTCAGCGACCACGTACACGGTCACGGCCTCGCCATCTGTGGGAACGGCGCCGCCGTGGTCGACCTGCACGGCACCGCCCCCCGGTTCGTGAAGGTGCGCGACCTGGCCCGGAAGAACGCCCTGGACACCGTACGGCTGCTGCGCGAGGCGGCTCCCGGCACGGTCTACGCCGTGGAGCAGACGTACGGCTTCAACCAGGAGCCGGACTACCCGAAGCTCCACCTGGAGGTCCCCGACATCCTCCTGTCGGCCGAGGAACTGCTGGGGCCGGACGGTCCCGCTCCCGACGAGCCCGTCCTCAAGATCCTGGCGTTCCACCCCACCATCGACCCGGACGCCTTCCTGACCCTGGCCCGGCTGGCCGTGGGCGACCGCGCCAACGTCACCCGGTCCAGTCCCAGCGCCCTGCTGGAGATCAGCGGCCCGGACGTCTCCAAGGCCAGCACGCTCGCCCTGTGCTGTGCCGAGCGCGGTATCTCGCACGAGGAGGTCGTCGCCTTCGGGGACATGCCGAACGACGTCGAGATGCTCACCTGGGCGGGACAGTCGTACGCCATGGGCAACGCCCACCCCGATGTGGTCGCCGCGGCCTCGGGCCAGACGGTCGCCAACAACGAGGACGGGGTGGCGATCGTGATCGAGCGGATGCTGGAACGCCCCGCCTGACGCTTGACGGTGAAGGGCGGGCGGCGGACAGCGGGCGGTGGCGACGGGTCAGACGGTCACGCCGTGGCGGGCCAGCCACGGCACCGGGTCCAGCGCCGAACCCGTCTCCGGGGTGACGCGTACCTCGAAGTGCAGATGCGGTCCGGTGGAGTTGCCGGTGCTGCCGGACTGCCCGATCCACTGGCCGGTCTCCACCCGGTCGCCCTGGTCGACGGCGAGACCGGCCAGGTGGGCGTATTGCGTGTAGTAGCCGCCGGCGTGCCGGAGCACGACCTGGATGCCGAAGGCGCCGCCGCAGGAGACCTTCACGACCTGTCCGGCGCCGACGGCGCGCACCGGCGTACCGAGGGGCACCGCGAAGTCCTGCCCGGTGTGCCGGTTCGCCCACCGGGACCCACCGCTGCCGAAGGACGCGGACAGGTCGTACGTCTCCACCGGCGCCACCCAGGACCCGGTGAAGTGGAGCTCCGGCTGGTCGATGCGGACGGAGCCGGGGCAGGAACCCGCCGACGCCGACGCCTCCGACCGGCCCCGCAGCCGGGACCGGGCCGCTTCCAGCTTGCGTTCGATCTTCTGCTTGAGGGCGGCCAGTCCGGCGTTCCGCCGCTCCAGTTCCCGCCAGGCGGCCCGCGCCTCCGCCTCGTCGGCGGCGAGCCGCGCCTCGGCCCGCCGGCTCTTGGCGAGGGCGTTGTTGACCGCGAGGTCCGCCCGCCACAGGACCCGTTGGCCGCGCATCAGCCGTTCCGGGTCCTCGGCGAGGAGCATCTGCGCGGTGAGCGGCAGTTGGCCGCCGCCGCGGTACTGGGTGCGTGCGATCCGCCCCAGGTCGTCGTCGAGGACGGCGATCTCCTCGCGCTGCCGGTCCAGCTGCGCCTCGTACCGCTGGGCCTCGGCGCGGCGGGCATCCGCCTCCTGGCGGCCGTTCTCGTAGCGCTGGGTCGCCGCGGCGGCCTCCTGGTAGAGCCGGACCACCTCGGCGCCCGCGTCCGCGTCGCCGTCCCCGTCCGAGCCGGGGCGGGCCGCGAGGACGGCGAGCGCGCACAGCAGCACCGGAACGAGCAGCGGATGACGGCGACGTGAGCGCATGTCAGTGATCGTGGCTTGTGCGGTGCCGCCGGGTCATGCGCGGATCGTGCAGCTGGGCTAGCGGTTGCCGCGCACGGGGGATGTCCGGGCGGACTCGGCGTGTCTACTGCCGACAGGACTCCGCCAGTACAGCTCGTCAGTACGGCGCTTCCCAGACGATCGTCGTCCCCGCGCCGTCGGGGCCGATACCCGGGCCGGTCCGGCTGGTGCCGCCGAGCGACTGTGCGCGGCGCTCCAGGTTGCGCAGGCCGCTGCGCCGGCCGCCCTCGGGGAGGCCGACCCCGTCGTCGGCGACGGTCAGCCGGACGCCCGGCCGCCCGTCCGGGAGGGTCACCGTCGCGTCGACGACGACCTCCAGGCGCGTCGCCCCGGCGTGCCGGTAGGCGTTGGAGAGCGCCTCACGCAGGACGGCGAGGAGGTTCTTGCCGGTCGTGTCGCCGACCGCGCTGTCGACCGGTCCGACGCAGCGGTGCGCGGGGGCGAACCCCAGCGGCACGGCGGCCATGGTGACCTCCCGCCGGATGCGGATCGACAGCCCCGTGGGCGTCTCGGCGGGCTGCCGGAGCGCGAAGACCGCCGAGCGGATCTCCTGGATGGTGACGTCGAGTTCGTCGACGGCCCGGCCGACCCCCTCGCGCACCTCGGCGGCGGCCGCGTCGCGCCGGGCGCTCTCCAGCGTCGTCCCGGCCGTGAACAGCCGCTGGATGACGAGGTCGTGCAGGTCGCGGGCGATGCGGTCGCGGTCCTTCAGGACAGCGATCCGCTCCCGGTCGCGCTGTGCCTCGGCGGTCACCAGGGCGAGCGCCGCCTGGGCCGCGAACCGGTCGGCGAGCACCCGCTCGGTCCGTGTGAACGGCCGCTCCCCGCAGGCCCGGGGCATCACCAGCCCGCCGAGAACCCGTCCGTCGCTGCGCAACGGCAGCACCAGGGCGGGGCCGTAGCCACGGGCGGGCCCGGTGAGCAGCCGCGGGTCGGTGGCCGCGTCGTCGACGACCACGGACCGCCCGGCGAGCAACTCGACGACCAGTCCGCTCTCCGGTGGGATCACCGTGCCCAGGGGTACGCCGGGGTGCCGGGCGGCACGGGACTCCGCGCCGCGCTCGTCGGCGCCGGGCGCGGCGGGCGGCCGGTCCGCGACGGCGGCGATCTCCATGCCGCCCCCGTCGACCGGCAGCAGCACGATCCCGGTGACCGCTCCGGAGAGCCGGCGGGCCTGTTCCGCGACGACCTGGAGGGAGTCGTCGGCGTCGTCGCCGGAGAGGAGGGCCGTGGTGACGGCGACCGAGCCGTCGATCCACCGCTCCCGTTGCCGGGCGGACTCCTGCAGCCGCGCGTTGCGGACGGCCACGCCCGCCTCCATGGCGAGCACACGGGCCAGGGCACGGTCGTGGTCGTCGAACCGTGAGCCGTCGCGCTTGCCCGCCAGGCGCAGGGTGCCGAGCTCCTCTCCCCGTACCCGGACGGGGACCTCCAAGCGCGGCACAGCGGGCAGGTCCGCGGGGCGGGCCGCCGCCGGGTCCTCGCCGTCACCGTGGTGGACGAGGTGGGTGACTCTCTCCCCGTCCTCGGCGAGGATGCTCAGCCCCGCGTACCGGGCGCCGGCCAGGTCCGCCGCCGTCTCGCAGATCCGCCGCAGCGTGGTGCGCGGTTCCAGGCCGTCGCCGACGGAGCGCATCGCCTCCAGCAGCCGCGCCGTCCGCGTGGGCGGCTCCGCGGATGGCCCCGCGTCGGACGGCCGGGAACCGGGGGGAGGCGAGGTACCGGACATGCCCCGAGCGTAGTGAGCCCCTTTCCTCCCGGAAAGTCGGAGCTACCGGGCCGTCACCAGCAGATCCGAAGCAGACTCCCGCTCGGCCATCGCCCGCAGCGGTCCCGGCTCGGCCACCAGCTCCGCGAACGTGCCGCGCTGCGCGACCCGCCCCTCGTCCAGCACGACGACCTCGTCGACCGCGTCGAGCCCGGCGAGCCGGTGGGTGATGAGCAGCGTCGTACGCCCCTCGGTCGCGGCCAGCAGGTCGGCGGTGAGGGCGTCCGCGGTGGGCAGGTCGAGGTGTTCGGCGGGTTCGTCGAGCACGAGCACCGGGAAGTCGGCGAGCAGCGCGCGGGCCAGTGCCAGCCGCTGCCGCTGGCCGCCGGAGAGCCGTGCCCCGTGCTCCCCGACCAGGGTGTCGAGGCCGTCGGGGAGGCTGTCGGCCCAGTCGAGCAGCCGGGCCCGGCCGAGCGCGTCGCGCAGTTCCGTCTCCGTGGCGTCCTTCCTGGCCAGCAGCAGGTTCTCGCGCACCGAGCTGTCGAAGAGGTGGGCGTCCTGCGCGCACAGTCCGACGAGCCGGCGGACGTCGTCGGTGTCCAGGGCGCGGGCGTCCACCCCGGCCAGCGTGTACGAGCCCGCGTCCGGCTCCAGGAACCGCAGCAGTACCTGCGCCAGTGTCGTCTTGCCCGACCCGGACGCGCCGACCACGGCGATCCGGCGGCCCTGGTCCAGGGTCAGCTCCAGGCCGGCGAGGGCCTCCCGGTCCTGTCCCGGGTGGCGGGCCGCGAGGCCCTTGACGACGACCGGGAAGGGCGTGGCGGGCGCCGGGCGGGGCCGCTCCGGCTCCCGTACGGGCTCGGGGGCGTCGAGCACCTCGTACACGCGCTCCGCGCTGCGGCGCACCCGCTGCCGGTACTGCACGGCGAGCGGCAGGCCGAGGACGGCCTCGAACGCGGCGAGCGGGGTGAGGGCGACCACGGCCAGGGCGACGCCGTCGAGCCGGCCGTCGGCGACCGCCTGGACCCCGACGAGGGAGGCCGCCGCCACGGTGAGACCGGTGATCAGCGCGGTGAGTCCGTCGCCGAGCGCGGTGGCGGTGGCCGCCCGCGAGGCGATGCGGGTCAGCGTGTGGTCCGCGCGGCGCGCGTCGTCGGTACGGGCGGGCAGGGCTCCGGCCACGGTCAGTTCGGCGGTGCCGGTGAGCAGGTCGGTGACGCGGGTGGCGAGCGTGCCGCGGGCCGGGGCCAGCCTGCGCTCGGCCCGGCGGGCGACGGCTCCGGTGATCAGCGGGACGCCGACACCGGCGGCGAGCAGTCCCGCGGCGAGTACCGCGCCTGCCTCCGGCAGCAGCCAGGCGGTGAAGCCGACGGAGGCGGCCGAGACGACCAGCGCGGACCCGGCCGGCAGCAGCCAGCGCAGCCAGTAGTCCTGGAGCGCGTCGACGTCGGCGACGAGGCGCGACAGCAGGTCGCCGCGGCGGCGGTCACGCAGCCCGGCGGGGGCCAGCCGCTCCAGCCGCCGGTAGACGGCGACCCGGGTGTCGGCCAGCATGCGCAGGACGGCGTCGTGCGACACGAGCCGTTCGGCGTAGCGGAACACGGCCCGTCCGATGCCGAAGGCCCGCGTCGCCGTCACGGCCACCATCAGGTAGAGCACCGGCGGCTGCTGCGAGGCGCGCGAGATGAGCCATCCGGAGGTGGCCATCAGGCCGACGGCGCTGCCGAGCGCCAGACTGCCGAGCAGCAGCGCCAGGGCGAGCCGGCCGCTCCGGGCGGCGGACATCGCACGCACCCGGGCGAGGACGCGGCCACGGGGAGCGGCGACGGGCTCCGCCGGGCTCGGGTTCTCGGCCGCGGCGGCCGGGGCGTCGGGTGTCGTTCCGGCCGGCCGTGCCGTCGGCGTGCCCGCTCCGGTCAGCGCGGTGTGCTCCGGTTCGGGGAGCCGTACCACCCGGTCGGCGGCCTCCAGCAGCGCGGGCCGGTGGACCACGAGCAGGACCGTCCGTCCCGCCGCGAGCCGCCGTACCGCCGCCACGACCTCCGCCTCGGTCGCCCCGTCGAGGGCGGCCGTCGGCTCGTCCAGCAGCAGGACCGGCCGGTCGGCGAGGAACGCGCGGGCCAGCGCGAGCCGTTGGCGCTGGCCCGCGGAGAGTCCGGCGCCGTCCTCGCCGAGCACCGTCTCCGCGCCTTCGGGCAGCGCGTCGACGAAGGTCAGCGCCCCGGCGTCCCGCAGGGCCCGGCGCACGGCGGCGTCGTCGGCCTCGGGCCGGGCGAGCCGTACGTTCTCCGCGATGGTCGCGGCGTACAGGTGCGGGCGCTGGGGCACCCAGGCGACCCGGGCGTGCCACTCGGCGGGGTCCAGGCCGGCGAGGTCGGCGCCGCCGACGCGCACCCGGCCCTCCGCGGGCCGTACGAAGCCCAGGAGGACGTCGAGGAGCGTCGACTTGCCCGCTCCGCTCGGGCCGACGAGTGCCACCGTCTCCCCGGGCTCGACGGTGAAGCTCACTCCGGACACCGCGTCCGTCGCGCGGCCGGGGTGGCGGACCGTCACGTTCTCGAAGGCCAGGGCCTGCCGTGCGGGCACCGGGCTTGTGCCGGGCACCGGTGCGGGCGTCTCCAGCACCTCGAAGATCTCCTCGGCGGCGGCGAGCCCTTCGGCCGCCGCGTGGTACTGCGCCCCGACCTGCCGCAGCGGCAGATACGCCTCGGGCGCGAGCACCAGCACGACCAGTCCGTCGTAGAGGGCCATGTCACCGTGGACGAGCCGCATGCCGATCGTCACGGCGACCAGTGCCACCGAGAGCGTGGCGAGCAGTTCCAGGGCGAAGGACGACAGGAAGGCGATGCGGAGCGTCCGCAGCGTCGCCTGCCGGTAGTCGTCGGTGATGCGCTTGATCGACTCGGCCTGGGCCTTGGCCCGGCCGAAGACCTTCAGCGTCGGCAGGCCCGCGACGACGTCCAGGAAGTGCCCGGAGAGCCGGGACAGGAGCCGCCACTGGCGGTCCATACGGGACTGCGTGACCCAGCCGATCAGCGCCATGAAGAGCGGGATGAGGGGGAGCGTGACGACGATGATGGCCGCCGACACCCAGTCCTCGGTGACGATCCGGGCCAGCACCGCCACCGGGACGGCGACCGCGAGCCCCAGCTGCGGCAGATAGCGCGAGAAATAGTCGTCCAGGGCGTCGACGCCCCGGGTGGCGAGGGCGGTCAGCGAGCCGGTGCGCTGGCCGGAGAGCCAGCCGGGCCCCAGGGCGGTCGCCCGGTCCAGCAGCCGTCCGCGCAGTTCGGACTTGACCGCCGCGCCGGCTCGGTGTGCGGCCAGTTCGGTGAGCCACCCCACCAGGCCCCGACCGCAGGCGACGGCCACCAACCACAGCAGAGCAGTGCGGAGTTCGGCCACTGCCTGGCCGTCCTGGAAAGCGCCGACCACGACCTCGGCGATGAGCATCGCCTGGGCGATGACCAGCCCCGCGCCGACGGCACCGAGTCCGACGACGGCCATGAGGAAGAGCCGAGTGGTGCGGGCGTACCGCAGCAGACGTGGATCGATGGGTTTCACGTGAAACATGCCCTCCCGTCCCGAGGGGTGCGTTTCACGTGAAACGCACCCCGGCCGGACTCAGTGCGTGGCTTCGGCCAGGTGCTGCGTACCGATGCGCTTGCGGAACACCCAGTACGTCCATCCCTGGTAGAGCAGGACGACGGGGGTACCGATCACCGCCAGCCACGTCATGATCTTCAGCGTGTAGGGGCTGGACGAGGCGTTGGTGACGGTGAGGCTCCACTCCGCGTTCAGCGTGGACGGCATGACGTTCGGGAACAGCGTCAGGAACAGCATGGCCACTGCGGCCACGATGGTGACGCCGGACAGCGTGAACGACCATCCCTCGCGTCCGGCCTGGTTGGCCCCGAGTGCGGCGAGCAGTGCGGCGACCGCCACCACCAGCGCCACGAGGCTGGCGCCGTCACCGTGCTCCGCCTGCGTCCACACCAGGAAGACCAGTGCCAGGACGGCGGTGACCAGGCCGACGCGCAGCGCCAGCTTCCGTGCCCGCTCGCGGATCTCCCCGACCGTCTTGAGCGCGGTGAACACCGTGCCGTGGAAGGTGAACAGCGTCAGCGTGACCACTCCGCCGAGCAGCGCGTAGGGGTTGAGCAGCTCCCAGACGCTGCCGACGTACTCCATGTCCCGGTCGATCTTCACGCCGCCGACGATGTTGCCGAAGGCCACGCCCCACAGGAACGCGGGGATGAGCGAGGTCCAGAAGATCGCCGTCTCCCAGTTCCGCTGCCAGCGCTCCTCGGGCCGCTTCACCCGGTACTCGAAGGCCACACCCCGGACGATCAGGCACAGCAGGATGACCAGCAGCGGCAGGTAGAAGCCGGAGAACAGCGTGGCGTACCACTCGGGGAAGGCGGCGAAGGTGGCGCCGCCGGCCGTGAGAAGCCAGACCTCGTTGCCGTCCCAGACCGGGCCGATGGTGTTGATCAGCACCCGCTTCTCGGGACGGTCCCGGGCCAGCAGCTTCGTCAGGACACCGACCCCGAAGTCGAAGCCCTCCAGGAAGAAGTAGCCGGTCCACAGGAAGGCGATGAGGACGAACCAGACGTCGTGCAGTTCCATGACTGTGCAGCTCCCTTACGCCTAGTACGAGAAGGCCATCGGCTTGTCGGCGTCACGGGCGTCGCCGCCGATCTTCGTGGGCGGGTTGAGGTCGGCCTCGGTCAGCTCGGGCGGGCCGGCCTTGACGTACTTCACGAGCAGCTTTACCTCGACGACGGCCAGGACGGCGTAGAGCAGGGTGAAGGCAATCATCGAGATGAGCACCTCGGCCGTCGAGACACCGGGGGAGACCGCGTCGCGGGTCTGGAACAGGCCGTAGACGACCCACGGCTGACGGCCCATCTCGGTGAAGATCCAGCCCCAGGAGTTGGCGATCAGCGGGAAGGCCATCGTCCAGACGGACAGCAACCAGTACAGGCCGGTGAGCCGGGAACCGAGCGGCTTCTTCAGCAGCACCAGGTGCGGGACCTCGTCCTCACCGCTGCGCAGGGCGGCCGGCAGCATGAACTTCTTCCGCGTCAGCCACAGCCCGACCAGGCCGAGGGAGAAGGACGCCATCCCGAAGCCGATCATCCAGCGGAAGCCCCAGTAGGCCACGGGGACGATGGGCTTGTAGTCGCCGGGGCCGAACTTCTCCTGCTCCGCCTTGTTGGTGTCGTTGATGCCGGGCACGTACGAGTCGAAGTCGCTGTGGGCGAGGAAGGACAGCAGCCCGGGGATCTCCAGGGCGACCTTGTTGTGGCCCTCGTCGACGTCTCCGTAGGCGAAGACGGAGAAGGGGGCGGGTTCCTCGCCGTCCCACAGCGCCTCGGCCGCGGCCATCTTCATCGGCTGCTGCTCGTACATGACCTTGCCGAGGGTGTCGCCGCTGATCGCGGTGAGCAGGCCGCCGACGGCGAGCGTGACCAGGCCGAGGCGGAGCGAGGTCCGCATCACCGGGATGTGCTTCTTGCGCTTCAGGTGGAGGGCCGCGATGCCCACCATGAAGGCGCCACCGGTCAGGAACGCCGCGGAGAAGCTGTGGAACACCTGGTTGAGCGCGGTGTTCTGGGTGAGGACCTGCCAGAAGTCGGTGAGTTCGGCGCGGCCCTTCTCCTCGTTGATCCGGTAGCCGACGGGGTGCTGCATCCAGGAGTTGGCCGCGAGGATGAAGTACGCCGACAGCAGCGTCCCGATCGAGACCATCCATATACAGGCCAGGTGGATCTTCTTGGGCAGCTTGTCCCAGCCGAAGATCCACAGCCCGATGAAGGTGGACTCGAAGAAGAAGGCGATCAGGGCCTCGAAGGCCAGGGGGGCGCCGAAGATGTCACCGACGAACCGGGAGTAGTCGGACCAGTTCATGCCGAACTGGAACTCCTGGACGATGCCTGTGACGACGCCCATCGCGATGTTGATCAGGAAGAGCTTGCCCCAGAACTTCGTCGCCTGGAGGTACTTCTCCTTGCCCGTGCGCACCCAGGCGGTCTCCAGGCCGGCCGTGAGAGCGGCGAGCGAGATCGTCAGGGGAACGAACAGGAAGTGGTAGACGGTGGTGATGCCGAACTGCCAGCGCGCCAGCGTCTCCGGCGCCAGAGCCATGTCCACGTCGTCGCTCTCCTTACACCGCCGTGGTCAGCGGCATTTTGTGCGTGTATGACACACCCATACCGGGAGCGATCCGACACGCTTGTGAACGCGTTCACATTCACAAGCAATTATGACCTACTGCTTTTCGACGCCGGAAGGGGGGTCCCCTGTGACGTCAACCCCTCGCCCGGCCTTTTCTACGAACCGTTGAACCAGGAGCCGGGGACAGACGGCCTGTTCCACGTGAAACGGTGCACTTCACCGGCCTCGCAGCACGGTCCGGAGCCCCAGGCCACGGGCCCGAGCCCGCAGCCCGACGATCCGGGAGGCCGTGAAAAAAGGGACTCGCGGGGTGACCAACGCCACCCCGCGAGTCCCTGCGGTTCTCAGCCGCCCGACGCCACCTGCCCGGCGCCGTCTTGCTCCGCCTTGCTCTGTCCCGCTCTGTCCTACCCTGTCCTGCCGCGCCCCGCTACAGGTCCAAGCCCTTCCGGAACCCTTCCGCCGCCTTGAGGAAGATGTCGTTCGCCTCGCTCTCCCCCACGGTGACCCGGACGCCGTCGCCCGGGAACGGCCGGACCACCACACCGGCCCGCTCACACGTCTCCGCGAAGTCGACCGTCCGCTCCCCCAGCCGCAGCCACACGAAGTTGGCCTGTGTCTCCGGCACCGTCCAGCCCTGGGCCCGCAGCCCCTCCACCACGCGGGTGCGCTCACAGACCAGCGAGCCGACCCGCCCGAGCAGCTCGTCCTCGGCCCGCAGCGAGGCGATCGCCGCCTCCTGCGCGATCTGGCTCACGCCGAACGGCACCGCCGTCTTGCGCAGCGCCGCCGCCACCGGCTCGTGCGCGACGGCGAAACCGACCCGCAGCCCGGCGAGGCCGTACGCCTTGGAGAACGTCCGCAGCACGCAGACGTTGGGCCGCTCACGGTAGAGCTCGATGCCGTCCGGCACCCGGGGGTCGCGGATGAACTCGCGGTACGCCTCGTCCAGCACCACCAGAACGTCACCGGGCACCCGGTCGAGGAACCGTTCCAGCTCCTCCCGGCCCACCACGGTGCCGGTCGGGTTGTTCGGGTTGCAGACGAAGACCAGCCGTGTCCGCTCGGTGATCGCGTCGGCCATGGCGTCCAGGTCGTGGACGTCCCCCGGCGTCAGCGGCACCCGCACCGCCGTCGCACCGCTGATCTGCGTGATGATCGGGTACGCCTCGAAGGAGCGCCAGGCGTAGACGACCTCGTCACCGGGGCCCGCCGTCGCCTGGAGGAGCTGCTGGGCCACGCCCACCGAACCGGTACCGGTCGCCAGGTCGGAGACCGGGACGCCGAACCGGTCGGACAGCTCGTCCATCAGCCCCGTACAGGCCATGTCGGGGTAGCGGTTGAAGGAGCAGGCCGCCGCGGCGACGGTCTCCATCACTCCGGGCAGCGGCGGATAGGGGTTCTCGTTGGAGGACAGCTTGTAGGCCGCCGGCCCGTCCGCGGCCGCCGCCCTGCCCGGCCTGTAGGTGGGGATGCCTTCCAGCTCGGCGCGCAGCTTGGGGCTCGTCTCGCTCACCGCAGTCCTCCTCGTGGCCACCACCGGCATCGAATACTTCTCACCTTAAGAGGATTGGCCGCCGGTGCGTACAGAAGAGACCGGACCACATCAGTCACACTGACATCAGGGGCAACAGCACACGAAGGCGCACGATCCGTAGGGGCGGTCGCGCATATATCTACGCGCCGGTGGCTTGCGCCCTAGCGCGCATCCCCCGTAGAGGTGAGTTGAGACCTCTTCGCAACATCGGAGTCGAGGCAGGCCCGCACGCGCCGACACACAACGTACGCGGGTCGACAGGACTAACTGCCTTGTTTACGAAGGCATTTGACCCATGCCAGCCATGCAGAAACGTGCCTGTCAACGCGCGCATATGCGTCCGCCCTACCCGCCTGCATGAGCCCTACTATCGGCTCGCCATGACAGCAGCAGGGAAGCACCAGGTGAGCCGCGCGGAAACCTCACGTCGAGGCAGCCGGCCGGGCCGGGCAGGCATCAGGGACGTCGCCGCCGCCGCCGGAGTCTCCATCACGACCGTCTCCGATGCCCTCAACGGCAAGGGCAGGCTCCCGGATGCCACCCGACGCCATGTCCGTGAGGTGGCCGACCGGCTGGGCTACCGCCCGTCGGCCGCCGCCCGTACGCTCCGCACCGGCAAGTCGGGCCTCATCGGCCTCACCGTGACGACGTACGGGAATGAACCTTTCACCTTCACCGAGTTCGCCTACTTCGCCGAGATGGCGCGGGCCGCCACGTCGGCCGCGCTGGCCCGCGGCTATGCGCTGGTCATCCTCCCCGCCACCTCCCGCCACGACGTGTGGTCCAACGTCGCCCTGGACGGCACGGTGGTCATCGACCCCTCCGACCAGGACCCGGTGGTCGGGGAACTGGTCCGCCAGGGCCTGCCGGTCGTCTCCGACGGCCGCCCGGCCGGGACCCTCCCGGTCACCGCCTGGGTCGACAACGACCACGAGGCGGCCGTCCTCGGCATCCTCGACCACCTCGCCGACGCCGGGGCCCGCCGTATCGGCCTCCTCACCGGCACCACCACCGACACCTACACCCACCTGTCGACCACCGCGTACCTGCGCTGGTGCGAGCGCGTCGGCCAGGACCCGGTCTACGAGGCCTACCCCGCGCACGACCCGTGCGCGGGCGCCGTCGCCGCCGACCGGCTGCTCGCCCGCCCCGACCGCCCCGACGCCGTCTACGGCCTCTTCGACCCCAACGGCACCGACCTGCTCGCCGCCGCCCGCCGCTACGGCCTGCGCGTCCCCGACGACCTGCTGCTGGTCTGCTGCAGCGAGTCCACCGTGTACGCCACCACCGAGCCGCCCATCACCACCCTGTCGCTCAAACCGCGCCGCATCGGCACGGCCGTGGTGCAGCTGCTGATCGACGCCATCGAGAACGTCGAGTCGAACCAACCGGTCGAGCAGGTGATACCGACCGAATTGATCGTGCGCACTTCGTCACAGCGCCGCCCGCCGCGCACGACGGTCAGTCCGCCGCGGTCCCCCGAGGACGAATAGGGACCCGATCGCCGTACCGGCGGCGGGGGTTCCCCGTCGGCCGGCAAGGGCGACACCGGCGGGGAAGGACGGTCACGAGGTGACCATGAGGTGGACGGGACGCAGGCGCAGAGCGGGCCAATCGGGGCGAAAGCCGCGATGCGACGGGGTCCTGTTCCGATTCACCACCCCTGGGTCATCACACAGCGCGATCCGCATTCCTATGATGGGCCCACGACACCGCGGGCCGCTGCGACCAGGCAGTCCGAAGCGGTGCAGCAGCGGCGCGATGGTGGAGGGGTCGATGACTCAGGGGGCCGGTCAGGGACCCGACGTGGAGCGGACGGCGACGTTGCGCGACTTCCGGGTGCCCGCGTACGTCCACGAGACCGGTCCGTACGGACAGGGCCAGCACCCCGGCGACGCCGTCCCGCCGCACGAGGAGCCGCCCCCGGAGGGGTACACCCCCACCGAGCGCGACCTGCCCGTCATCCATCGGGGTGACACCGTCATGGTGCCCGTGGAGCCCGCCGCGGAGGCCGCGGAGCAGTCCGCCGCGGGACCTGGCCCGCTGTACGTCGTCGGCGACGTGCACGGCTACCTCGACGAGCTGGTGGCCGCCCTCCAGGAGCAGCACCTGATCGACGAGGCCGGGCAGTGGTGTGCCGGTACGGCCCGCCTGTGGTTCCTCGGTGACTTCACCGACCGCGGCCCGGACGGCATCGGCGTCATCGACCTGGTCATGCGCCTGTCCGCCGAGGCCGCCGCCGCCGGCGGCTACTGCAAGGCGCTGATGGGCAACCACGAGCTGCTGCTGCTCGGCGCGAAGCGGTTCGCCGACACCCCCGTCAACTCGGGCGCCGGCACCGCCACCTTCCAGGCGGCCTGGCTGCTCAACGGCGGCCAGAAGACCGACATGGACCGCCTCCAGGACCACCACCTGCAGTGGATGTCGCGGCTCGACGCCCTGGAGGAGGTCGACAGCCACCTCCTCGTGCACTCCGACACCACCGCCTACCTCGACTACGGCCGGTCCATCGAAGAGGTCAACGACACCGTCCACGACACCCTCACGCGCAACGACGCGGACGAGGTCTGGGACCTGTTCCGCAAGTTCACCAAGCGGTTCTCCTTCCGCGACGAGGGCGGCGCCGACGCGGCCCGCTCCCTGCTGGACACCTACGGCGGGACCCGCGTCGTGCACGGCCACAGCCCGATCCCGTACCTGCTCGGTGAAGTCGGCTCCGAAGACGGAGAGGGCGATTCCGGTCCGATCGTCGAAGGACCGCACGTCTACGCCGACGGACTCGCCATCGCGATGGACGGCGGCGTGACCATGGCCGGAAAACTGCTGGTCCAGCAACTGCCGCTGAACGACTGAGCGTTCACCGGAGCCGGCGGCGCCCCGACGGCGGGCGGACGGGCCCGCACCCAATTTCCGGAAACCCCCTGTCACCCCGCGCCGTCACCGCTCTACCATCGGCTTATCCGTAGCAGGCTCCCCTCCGTTTCTGCCCGACGGCTCGTTGGCATGCGAGCCCCAAGCCCTACGGAGCATCGGGGGATGCACATGAACAGCGTTCCGCAGCACCTGTCGAGTGAGGACCGCAAGGACTACGAGCGGGTCCTGGACGAGGCGCTGCGCTCCGCACCACACCGCCCGGAACTGGCCGCGATGGGACAGCGGCTCAACTCCGAACAACTGCGCACCATGGCGCTCAGCGCCACCGCACTGATCACCGCGGCAGCGGCGACCGAGTACCAGCACTACGTGAAGGTCCGCGAGGAGCTGCGCCAGCCGGCGCCGTCCGCCCCGCAGTCGTCCGTGCGCGAATCCAGCTCCACCGAGACGAGCGGCAACCCCATGGGTCTCGCCGCCACCATGGGCGAGGTCGCCGAGACAGCGGGGGCGGGCGCCGTCGCCGTCGTCGCGGTCCTGGCCCCCGTCCTGGCCGGCACCGCCGCCGCGATATTCCTGCTGGTCGGGTACGTCCTGAAGATGATCGACCCGGAGCAGGCGTTCGCCCGGACGCTGCTCACCACCGGCTGGGTCTTCGGCGGCGTCACCGCCGTCGCGATCCTGGTCGCCGCCGCCGGACTGCTGACGACTGCACTGCGCAACCGCCCCTCGGCGGAGGCGGTGTCGTACGGCGAACGCGACGGGGTGGTGCGACGGGCGAGGGATGCCTGGCACACGGCCCTGCTGGAGCAGGGCATCGTGCCGTTCCTGCGCGACGCGCTCGCCGACCCCGCCGCCGCGACGGCGACCGGCGGCACGGCGCCGTCAGAACCGTCCGGCCGCATCCCTCAGCTGGGGTACGGCCGTCCCGGGTTCTCCAGCCCGGACGACGGCACCACCGCCGGCCACCGCCCGAAGTACTCCAGCCCGGACTTCAGCAGCCCGGACTGGGGCGGCCCGGAGCACCAGCCAGAGTGACCACCGGTGCGCGCTCCCCGACGGGCGGGTCCCCGCCCCGGGGGAGCGCCACCGATGGCTCGTGGGACCGGTCGGTCACTCCGCGAGCGGCAGGTACACCCGGTTCCCCGCGGCCGCGAACTCCTTCGACTTCCGGAGCATTCCCTCGGCGATCTCCTCCTGGGACGCTCCCTCGGCCGCCGTACCGCCGAAGCGCTCCGCGATGTTCTGGCTGATCTTCATCGAGCAGAACTTCGGACCGCACATCGAGCAGAAGTGGGCCGTCTTGGCGGGCTCGGCCGGGAGGGTCTCGTCGTGGAACTCGCGTGCCGTGTCGGGGTCGAGGGCCAGGTTGAACTGGTCCTCCCAGCGGAACTCGAACCGGGCGTCCGACAGGGCGTCGTCCCACTCCTGCGCACCTGGGTGACCCTTGGCGAGGTCGGCGGCGTGAGCGGCGATCTTGTAGGTGATGACACCGGTCTTGACATCGTCACGGTTGGGCAGGCCCAGATGCTCCTTGGGCGTGACGTAGCAGAGCATGGCCGTGCCCCACCAGGCGATCATCGCGGCACCGATGCCGGAGGTGATGTGGTCGTACGCCGGCGCGATGTCCGTGGTCAGCGGGCCGAGCGTGTAGAACGGAGCTCCGTCGCAGATCTCCTGCTGAAGGTCGATGTTCTCCTTGATCTTGTGCATCGGGACGTGTCCCGGGCCCTCGATCATGGTCTGGACGCCGAACCTCCTGGCGATCGTGTTGAGTTCCCCGAGCGTGCGCAGCTCCGCGAACTGTGCCTCGTCGTTGGCGTCCGCGATCGATCCCGGGCGCAGTCCGTCGCCGAGCGAGTAGGTGACGTCGTAGGCGGCGAGGATCTCGCAGAGTTCCTCGAAGTGCTCGTACAGGAACGACTCCTTGTGGTGCGCCAGACACCAGGCCGCCATGATCGACCCGCCGCGCGAGACGATGCCGGTCTTGCGGTGGGCGGTCAGCGGGACGTACGCCAGCCGCACGCCCGCGTGGACCGTCATGTAGTCGACGCCCTGCTCGGCCTGTTCGACGACCGTGTCCTTGTAGATCTCCCAGGTCAGCTCCTCGGCCCGGCCGTCGACCTTCTCCAGTGCCTGGTACAGGGGGACCGTGCCGATGGGCACGGGGGAGTTGCGCAGCACCCACTCGCGGGTGGTGTGGATGTTGCGGCCGGTGGAGAGGTCCATGACCGTGTCGGCGCCCCAGCGGGTCGCCCAGGTCATCTTCTCGACCTCCTCCTCGATGGAGGAGGTCACCGCGGAGTTGCCGATGTTGGCGTTGACCTTCACCAGGAACCGCTTGCCGATGATCATCGGCTCGATCTCCGGGTGGTTGACGTTGGCGGGGAGGACCGCCCGGCCCGCGGCGATCTCCTCCCGTACGACCTCCGGCGAGACGTTCTCCCGGACGGCGACGTACTCCATCTCGGGCGTGATCTCGCCCCGGCGGGCGTACGCGAGCTGGGTCACCGGCTGCCCGGTGCGGCCCCGGCGGGGCTGGCGCGGGCGGCCGGGGAACACCGCGTCGAGGTTGCGCAGTCCGCCGCGCGGCGAGGTGTGCTTGATGCCGTCGTCCTCGGGACGGACGGGCCGGCCCGCGTACTCCTCGGTGTCGCCGCGGGCGATGATCCAGGTCTCGCGCAGGGGGGCCAGTCCCCTGCGCACATCGGTGTCGACGAGCGGATCGGTGTACGGGCCGGAGGTGTCGTAGAGGGTGACCGACTCCCCGTTGGTGAGGTGCACCTGACGGACCGGCACCCGCAGGTCGGGGCGTGAACCCTCGACGTACGCCTTGTGCCAGCCGACGGACTTCCCGTTCTCCCCGCGTTCCTCCTGGTCGGAGTGGTGCGTGGAGGCAGGCGTGCGTGCGTCCTTGATGGTCATGAGACCTACTCCCTACGCCGGCATTACCCGGTAACAGGTTCGGCGGTCGACGCAGCGGTATCCGTCCGCGGACGCTTCGTGGGGAACATCACTCGGCTTCGGTGATGTTTCCCGTGAAACATCGCTGGGACGGAGGTCAGCGCCCTCTCAGCCCGGTGCTCCGAGCTCCCGCGTGTACAAAGGTGACTCCACGCTAGCGTCAGTTCGGGCGCGGTGAACAGAGGCCCCCTTCCGTTCTTGCGATGATCGGGCCGTGACCACGACGCAGCAGCCTCCCTTCCCCCCGCCCGAACCAGGCCGCGGCGACGGCCACGAGTACGGACACGGGCATGGGCCTGGGCCCGGCCACGGATCGGGCCCGGTTCCGAGGGCGGGCGGTGGCAACGGTCAGGGCTCCGGCGGCGGCTACGGCCCCGGTGGCGGCGGTGGGGGTGGCGGCGGCGGCGGCGGAAGTCACGGTCCCCATGGCGGTGGCGGAAGCCACGGTCCCGACGGTGGCGGAGCCGGGGGCGGCCACGGGCATTCCCACAGTCACGGCCCCGCCGCCCCCGTCTCCCAGCATCTGCGCAAGGTCATCGCGGCGGTACTGGTGCCCTTCGCCGCGGCCGTGCTGGTCGGACTCGCCGTGCTGTGGCCGGGCGGGGCCCCGGCGCACGAGCGCACCGGGGTCGGCTTCGACCGGCAGACCCAGCAAGCCACCGTCACCGAGGTGACGGAGATGAGCTGCCAGGACGTCAACGGCTCGAACCTCCCCGCCACCGGCGACACCTCGACCGCCGAGGGCTCTTCGGCCCAGCAGCAGGAGAGCGGGAACTGCAAGAAGGCGACGATCCGGGTCGACACCGGCAAGGACAAGGGCCGTACGTTCACCGAGGTCGTACAGCCGGACCAGTCACGGCAGCTGAGTGAGGGCCAGAAGGTCGTGGTCGCCTACGAGCCCTCCGCGCCGAAGGACCTGCAGTACTCGGTCTCCGACGTCAACCGCCGCTTCCCCATGGCGCTGCTCGCCGGGATCTTCGCGCTCGCCGTCGTGGTCGTCGGCCGGCTCCGGGGTGTGATGGCGCTGGTCGCCCTGGCCATCAGCTTCCTGGTGCTCAATTTCTTCATCCTGCCGGCGATCCTCCAGGGGTCGAACCCGCTGCTCGTGGCGGTGATCGGGTCGAGCGCCATCATGCTGATCGCGCTCTACGCGTGCCACGGGCTGTCGGCCCGTACGTCCGTGGCGGTGCTCGGCACGCTGGTGTCACTGGTCCTGATCGGCGTCCTCGGCTCGGTCTTCATCGGCTGGGCGGCGCTGACCGGCGACACGGACGACAACACCGGCCTCATCCACGGCCTGTACCCGTCGATCGACATGAGCGGTCTGCTGCTGGCGGGGGTCATCATCGGATCGCTCGGTGTCCTGGACGACGTGACGGTGACGCAGACGTCGGCGGTCTGGGAACTGCACGAGGCCAATCCGACGCTGGGGCGACGCGGTCTGTACCGCGCGGGCATCCGCATCGGCCGGGACCACATCGCCTCCGTCGTCAACACGCTCGTCCTCGCCTACGCGGGTGCCGCGCTGCCGCTGTTGCTGCTGTTCTCGATCGCACAGAGCAGCGTGGGCGCGGTCGCCAACAGCGAACTGGTCGCGGAGGAGATCGTGCGCACGCTGGTCGGCTCGATCGGGCTGGTGGCGTCGGTGCCGGTGACCACCGCGCTCGCGGCGCTCGTCGTCTCGGCCGACCGGCCGCAGAACGCCGGTGCCGCCGTCGCCGCGGGGGACGGCGGCCCGGCCGCGGCCCGTGGGGGGCGGGGACGGCGCCGCAAGCGGTGAAGGTGGCGGTGACGGTGACGACGACGGTGGTGGTGGCGGTGGCGGTCACGCCATCGTGGGTGGTGTGCCGTGCCCGTCTTCCGTCCCGTCGTGGGCGTCTGCCGAGCCCCTCCCTGCGCCGGACGAGGCGCAGGATCGTTCCGGCACGGTCGTCGGCGGGCGACCGCTGGACCGCCGGCGTCTGAGGAAGCGTTACCTCACCTCTTCAGGACGCGACGGAACGCTTCACCCGGCGCTCTGCTCCTCCGCCAGGATCCGGTCCAGCGCCTCGTCGAGGTGGGCGTCGAAGTCGGCGAGCACCCCTTCCTGCCCCAACGGCACCAGCTTGTCGGTGCGGTCGAGAAAGGCCACCAGCGGTGCGGCCGAGGAGCGGAACAGCGCCTGGTCGCTGCCGACCTGAAGGCGGATCAGCACCTCCGCCAGCGGCTCGGGGTCGACGGGCGCGATGCGCACGTCCCCGTCCCCGCAGGGCCGGCCCACCCCGTCGATCAGCAGCTCACGTCCGAAGGCCCAGGTCACCGGCGCGTCTCCGGGCAGGTGGAAGGTCAGTCGCACGGCATAGGGATCACCGGTCTCGTAGCTCAGCTCCACCGGGATGCGGAAGGAGAGCTCCTCCGACACGAGAAAGCTCATCATGACCTCTGCCTGTACGGACTCGTGCATCGCTTACCCCGTCATTCGCCGTCGACTGGCCGGGAATCAACCTCTAACACTGGTGGCATCTTGCTGAACGTACACACCAGATCACAAGGAGTTAGTTTTCACATACTGATAGAGAGGGAGAGCGAGCCCAGCAGCCGCCCCACCTCGTACTGCAGCTGACGCACCGCGGGCATGAGCCGGTCGGCCTGGCGGGCCGGCAGGGAGAGGGCCACGGTCGCCGCCGTGCTGCCGACGGTGAGGGGGATCGCGCCGCAGACGGCGCCCAGCGCGTACTCCTGGTGCTCGGTCACCGGTTCCATGCGCCGCACGCGCTCAAGCCGCCTCAGGAGGCTCTCGTCGTCCCGCACGGTGTAGCGCGTGACGGGGCGCACCGGATGCCGGTCGAGGTGGTCCCGGCGGGCGGGCTCGTCCAGCTGTGCGAGCAGGCACTGGCCGATGGCGTGGGCGTGGGCGGTCGTACGGAAGTCGGCCCACTCCTCGACCGCCGGGGCTCCCGGGGTGTCGGCGACGCACACGACGTCGACCTCCCCGTCGCGGTACATGGCGTAGTACACGGGGACACCGATCGCGTCGCTGCAGTGGGCGAGCGCGTCCGCCAGCGCGCCGCGACGTTTCTGCTGGGCTCCGCTGCTGCTCAGCCGCTCGGCGGCCTCCCCGAGGAAGAACAGGCCCTTGTCCCGGCGCAGATAGCCCTCGTGCACCAGGGTGCGCAGCAGGTGGTACGCCGTGGGCAGGGCCAGTCCCGTCTCCCGGGCCAACTGCTTGGCGGGGGCGCCGTACCGGTGCCCGGCCACGCACTCCAGCAGCCGCATCGCGCGCTGCACGGAACCGATGAGCGTGCCCACCGGGGTGTCCGCCGCCGGGACGTCCGCGGCGGGTGGCGCCGGACGGGACCGCACGGGGCGAGGCTGCACGGGAAGGGTGTGCGGAGTGCGCGGCGGGTGGACGGATGCGGTGTCAGCCGTGGCCAAGGGTCACTCCCGGAGCGAGGGGGCAGCCATTGCGGGGAACACGGGTGCTGGGTGTACGCCGCTGCGGGGTCGTCCCCGCCTGAGTTCCGGACTCTAACCGCCCGTCACCGCTCCTGGCCGACTCGCTCGGCAAATGTCCCTCGCCCGAGGGAACCGGTGGTCGTCGTCCTCACCGGTCCCCGGCGCCGCTCACCAGTCGCTGCGCGAAGAGGAGTTCGACATGAACTTCCGCACGATGTAGATCAGTCCGCCGACCAGGGCCACGAAGACCAGCACCTTGAAGAGCAGTCCGATCACGAACCCGACCACGCTGGCGATCAGGCCGCCGAACACGACCAGGGCGATGACCGGCACCGCGATCCACTTCACCCACCACGGCAGTTCCGCGAAGATCTCTCGCATCGCCCTCGTCCTCGTCTCTCCCGTTCCCGGGATCCTCCCGGTGACCGGGAATCCTGATGTCCTGCCCCCGATGCTAGGCGGCGCGGGTCCGGCGCGGGGGCCCGGCAGCCCTTGTCCGTCCCTGACCGAACCCCTAGGGAACCCGGAGGCCCGGTCTCAGCTCTCGGGCGGAGAGAAGACCACCAGGACCCGCAGGTCCTCGCTGATGTGGTGGAACTTGTGGGCGACGCCGGCCGGCACGTAGACGACGCTGCCGCGGGCCACCTCGGTCGTCTCCATGCCCACGGTGATCGCGGCCCGCCCGCTGACGACGAAGTACACCTCGTCCTGCGCGTGCGGCTGCTGCGGGTCGGTGGTGCCCGCGTCGAGCGCGTAGAGGCCGACCGACATGTTCCGCTCCCGCAGGAACTGCAGATAGGCACCATCGTTGGCGGCGCGCTCCGCCTCCAGTTCGTCCAGCCGGAATGCCTTCATCGCCTCGTCCGCCCCTGCCTCACCGTTCGTTCCCGATCGTGTCTGCCACGATCAGACACATGAAGAATTTCGTAGTCAAGACGATCGCGAACGCGGGCGCCCTGGCCGTCGCAGTATGGCTGCTCGACAAGATCACCCTGACCGGGGGCAGCACGGGCAAGAAGGCCGGCACCCTGATCCTCGTCGCTCTGGTCTTCGGCCTGGTCAACCTGCTGGTCAAGCCGATCGTGCAGGTCCTGACCTTCCCGTTGTTCATCCTGACGCTGGGTCTGTTCACGCTGGTGGTGAACGCGCTCATGCTGTTGCTCACCTCGTGGCTGGCCGACAAGCTCGACCTCAGTTTCCACGTGGAGGGGTTCTGGACCGCCGTTCTGGGCGGCCTGATCATCTCGATCGTGTCCTGGGCGCTGAACATGGTCCTGCCGGACGACAAGGACTGACCCGATGACCTACCGCGTCTCTTTCGTCTGCAGCGGCAACATCTGCCGGTCGCCGATGGCCGAAGTCGTCTTCCTCGCGCGCGTGGCGGACGCCGGGCTGGAGGGCCGGGTGGAGGCCGACAGCGCCGGCACGGGCGGCTGGCACGAGGGCGAGGGCGCCGATCCGCGCACGGTGGCCGTCCTGGAGGACAACGGTTACACCGTCGACCACACGGCCCGGCAGTTCCACGCCTCCTGGTTCGCCCGCCTGGACCTCGTCGTCGCCCTGGACGCCGGCCACCTCAGGGCGCTGCGCCGCCTGGCGCCCACCGAGCAGGACGCGGCCAAGGTCCGCCTGCTGCGGTCGTACGACCCGGCCGCGCGCGACGGCGACCTCGACGTGCCCGACCCGTACTACGGGGGCGCGGACGGCTTCGAGGAGTGCCTTGAGATGGTGGAGGCGGCGAGCGACGGTCTGCTCGCCGCGGTACGAGAGCAAGTGGAAGGACGAGCGGCATGAGTGATTCCGCCTCCATCGGGCAGACCCCCGGGCACCTCCCCGAGGCAGTGCTGCCGGACGGTGCGGGAGACGGCACGCGCGCCGTGCGCGCCGGGCTGCCCGAGCCGGTCAAGCACGAGCCGACCCTGCCGGGACCGGTGTTCGCCGCCCACTTCCACCTGCCGGGCGATCCCACCGGTCCGTACACCTACGGACGGGACGAGAACCCCACCTGGACGCTGCTGGAGCGCGCCATCGGCGGGCTGGAGGCGCCCGGCGCGCGGGACGTGGAGACACTGGTCTTCGCCTCCGGCATGGCCGCGATCTCCTCCGTGCTGTTCTCGCAGCTCAAGGCCGGGGACGCGGTCGTCCTGCCCGACGACGGCTACCAGGTGCTGCCGCTGGTGCGGGCGCAGCTGGAGGCGTACGGCATCGAGGTGCGCACCGCGCCGACCGCCGGGGACGCCCAGCTCGGTCTGCTGGACGGCGCCCGGCTGCTGTGGATCGAGACGCCGTCGAACCCCGGTCTCGACGTGTGTGACGTCCGCCGGCTCGTGGAGGCGGCGCACGCGCGGGGCGTGCTCGTCGCCGTCGACAACACCCTCGCCACCCCCCTCGGCCAGCGTCCGCTGGAGCTCGGCGCGGACTTCACGGTGGCCAGCGGCACCAAGCAGCTCACCGGTCACGGCGACATCCTGCTGGGCTACGTCGCCGGCCGCGGCGGCGAGCCGATGACCGCCGTACGGCGGTGGCGGAAGATCGTCGGCGCGATCCCCGGCCCGATGGAGGCGTGGCTCGCCCACCGTTCGCTCGCCACGCTCCAGCTCCGCGCCGACCGGCAGAACGCGAGCGCGCTGAAGGTCGCCGAGGCGCTCCGCGACCGACCGGAGATCACCGGGCTGCGGTACCCGGGACTGCCCGACGACCCGTCGCACAAGATCGCCGCGCGGCAGATGCGGCGCTACGGCTGCGTGGTCTCCTTCACCCTGCCCTCACGCGCGCGTGCCGACCGTTTCCTGGACGAGCTGCGGCTGGTGGACGACGCGACGAGCTTCGGCGGCGTACGGTCCACCGCGGAGCGGCGCGGCCGGTGGGGCGGCGACGCGGTACCGGAGGGCTTCGTCCGGCTGTCGGTCGGCGCCGAGGACCCCGAGGACCTGGTGGCCGACCTGCTGCGGGCCCTGGACGCGTCCGCTGAGTGACCCGGGCGGCAGCCCCCCGGACGGGGCATGCCGCATACGGCGGACGGTCCGAGCCTCCCCCCTCATGGCTCGGACCGTCCTCGGTTCCGCGCGCGAAGAACCGCGCACACAAGGCTAGTTGACTCTGTGTCAGTGTCCAATCACAGTAGCGACAGAGACCTATCGACATATTTATAGTTGGGCGGTGCCGGGGGGCCGGGAGAAGGGCAGAAGAGGGGAAGAGCTTTCGTGGATCTGGCCTTGCTGCGCACGTTCGTGACAGTTCACCGGGCCGGTTCCTTCACCCGGGCCGCCGCCCTGCTCGGCCTCTCGCAGCCGGCTGTGACCTCGCAGATCCGCACCCTGGAGCGGCAGCTCGGCCGCCCGCTCTTCCTGCGTCAGGCCCGCGGCGTGACCCCCACGACCATCGGTGACGAACTGGCGCACAAGGCCGCACCGCATCTCGACGCCTTGGTGGAGATAGCCGAGACCGGGCTCGACGACACGTCCTCCCAGCGGACGCTGCACCTGGCCGGGCCGCCCGAGTTCACGGCCGAGCGGGCCCTGCCCGCGCTCACCGGGCTCATCGGCGAGGACGCCCAGAACTTCTCCCTGCGCGCCTCCTTCGGCAACGCCGACGAAACCCTGGAAGGGCTCGCCGCCGGACATCATGATCTGGCCATCGGCACGGCCCGTCCGCGCGGTGGTCTGCTCACGGCGACTCCGCTCTGCGACGAGGAACACGTCCTCGTCGCGGCTCCGCGCTGGGCCGAGCAGACAGCCGTCGCCCGGCGCGGCAGCGACGGAACGTCCCTGCTGGAGCGCGTCCCCGTCATCGAGGTGCACGAGTCGCTGCCCTTCGTCGCCCGGTACTGGGCCTCCGTCTTCGACGCCTGCCCGGTCGCCCCGGGCACGATCATCGTCCCCGATCTGCGGGCGGTGCTGGCCTGCGCCGTCGCGGGGGCCGGGCTCGGGGTGCTGCCCCGGTACCTGGCCGCCGAGGCGCTGGAGCGCGGTGCGCTGGTCCCGCTGTACGACCCGGTGGTGCCGCCGCTGCGGACGTACTTCCTCGCCGTGCGCACCGGCACGCTGGCCATGCCGCACATCGCACGGGCCCACGACTGGCTGCTCCAGGTCGCGGCCGACTGGAACTGACCCCTGTGGCCGCCGGCTCCCGCCCGCAGGACAGGCATGTGGCCTTCCATGATCTTCCGTGATGTTTCACGTGGAACGAACCGGGCCACATTCCCCCCATGACCGACCGACCCGTGGTCAAGCGCACCGCACGCGCCGTTCTCCTGGACGGCGGTGACCTGATTCTGATCAAGCGCACCAAGCCCGGCGTGGATCCCTACTGGGTCACCCCGGGCGGGGGAGTCGAGCCGGAGGACACCACGGTCGTCGACGCCCTGCACCGCGAGGTGTCCGAGGAGCTAGGCGCCAAGGTCTCCGACGTCGTCCCTTGCTTCGTGGACACCGTGGAGCACATCGGGGAGGACGGCGGCGCCACGGGCGTGAAGGTGCAGCATTTCTTCGTCTGCCGGCTGGAGTCGATGGATCCGGCCCTGCGGCACGGGCCCGAGGTCGACGAGCCGGCCGGTGAGTACGAGATCGTCCGGGTGCCGTTCACACGGGTGGGCATCGCCTCGGTCCACCTCGTGCCGTTGTCGCTCCGGCACTATCTGGACGGCAACATCGAGGGGGTCCGGGCCCTGCACGCAGGGGATCTGGGCTGAGAAGACTACGCCGTACGCCGGGGATCTGGGCTGCGGAAGTGCGCCGCACACCGGGAACGAGTCGAGAAGAGCGCGGCATCTCCGGGGACGCGGCTCAGTCCTCCGTGCCGACCGGGCCGTCCACCTCGTCGTGGCGTATGCGCTCCGCGGGGACGCCGCTCGCCCGCAGGGTGGTCACGCCCCGGCGGATCATCCCGGGCGGTCCTGAGAGAAAGGCGTCGTACTCGTTCCAGGGTCCGTAGGCGCGGACCGCGTCGGGGAGCTGGAGCCGGGCCTGCCGGTCGGTCACGGCCCGGACCGAGAGCCAGGGGTGCACCCGCTGGAGCCGGAGCAGGGTGTCGATGTCGTAGAGCCCGTGGTCGGTGCGGGCGCCGTAGAAGACCTGCACCGCACGTCGGTCGCCGTGCTCGGCGACGTCCTCGACGAGCGCCTTCATGGGCGCGATGCCGGTCCCGCCGCCGATACAGAGCAGGCTGCTGCCGGAGGCGTGGTCCACGGTCATCGATCCGGCGGGCGGGCCGAGGCGGAGGACGTCACCGGGCCGGGCCCGGTGCACCAGGGCGTTGGATACCCAGCCCGCCGGTACGGCCTTCACATGGAGCGACAGCAGGCCGTCGGAGCGGGGCGCCGACGCGAAGGAGTAGCGCCGCCAGATCCGCGGCCACCACGGCGTCTCCAGGCTCGTGTACTGCCCGGCGAGAAAGGGGTAGGGCTGGTCGGGACGGAGGCTGAGGACCGCTATGTCCGGCGTTCTCAGCTCGTGCCCGACGATCTCGGCGTGCCACCAGGGCGGGGCGTGCAGCTCGTCCTCCGCCGCCGCGTCGATCATGATCTGCGAGATGCTCGTGTAGGCCCGGATCCACGCCTGCTCGGTCTCCGGATCCCAGGTCAGGAGGGCGTGTCTGCTCAGCGCGCCGAGGAGGCACTCCCCGACGGCCGGATAGTGCTCGGGCCGGGTCCCGTACTTGCGGTGGCCCCGGCCGAGGCCCCGGAGGTACGCGGTGAGGACCGCCGGGTCGTCGATGTGCTCGGCCGCCGTGAGCAGCGCCGTGAACAGCCGGTCGCGCTGCGCGTCCATCGCCGCCGGGAAGAGCGCCCGCAGCTCCGGATGCCGGACGAACAGCAGCGCGTAGAAGTACGACGTGACCTTCTGCGACATGGGCTCGATCTCCGCCATGGTGCGGCGGATGAGGAGGGCGTCCGGGGACGCGTCCATGTGTGCCTCGCCTAGAGCAGCTTCCGGTCGGTCTGCGCCCTGCGCCGGGAGATGCGTCGCAGCACACTCTGCCCGAGCGTTCCACCGTGTGAGGGCGCCCCGGCCGCATACCCGGAATCACAGGTCTTCGATCAGGGCAGCACGTTACGCTGCCCGCCTGTCACCGGTCTGTCGTCCTGCTGCCGCGCCATCCTGCGTTCGCCGACGTTTCACGTGAAACCCGGTGCCGCGCGAGCAGTGCTCACATGGCCAAAAGCTCGTACGTCCCAGCGGAAACGGGTGGACGGCGAGGGTGGCCGTCGGTCAGCCTGACCTGCGTGCCGACTCCCTCCCTCGCCACCCTGCCCATCCGACGCCTGACGTTCCGCGATCTCTCCGCGTGCGCCGATCTCTCCGAGTCCCGCGGCTGGACCCGCGAGGAACACCGGTGGAGCCTGCTCCTCACAGCCGGCAAGGGGTACGGCATCGACGACCCCGGAGGCGGTCTGGTCAGCGCCTGCGCCGTCACCGAGTACGGGCACAGTGAACGTCCCGCGCTCGCCGCCGTCGGCATGGTGCTCGTCGCGGAACGGCACGCCCGGCAGGGCGTGGGACGCCGCCTCATGCGCCACCTCGTGGCGACGTACAGCCCCGCTCCCCTGACCCTGTACGCGACGCCCAACGGCCGACCGCTCTACGAGGAGCTGGGGTTCAAGGCCGTCGGCGGCGCGGAGATGGTCCGCGGTTACTTCGCCCCCGACGAGCAGGGGCCGGCGGTCCCCACGCGGGCGGCGACCGCCGAGGACCTCCCGGCGATCCTGCGGCTCGACGAAGAGGTCTTCGGTGCGGACCGCACCCACATGATCGCGCGGCTGCCCGCCTTCGCCGACCGGCTGCGGGTGGCGGAGGAGGACGGACGGCTCGTCGGGTACGCCGCTGTCTGGCCCTCCACGGACAGCGATGTCGTGGGCCCGCTGATCGCCCGGGACACCGAGACGGCCAAGGCGCTGCTCGCGTCCTTGGCCGTCGGCGCGGAGCGCCCGCTGCGCACCGACATCGACGTACGCCACGAGGAGTTGCTGTCCTGGCTGAAGGCACGGGGCCTGGCACCCATCGCCTTCAACGCGGTCATGACGTACGGCACCACCGAGCTGCCCGGCGACTGGAGCCGCCGGTTCGCTCCGCTGACGGTGGCGGCCGGCTGAGCCGCTAGACGAGCGAAAGGGATGCGACGGCCGCCGAGGCGAAGCCGTGGTCCTGCTCCGGGGCTCCGCCGCCGACCCCGATCGCGCCGATCAGCCGTCCGTCGCGGTGCACGGGCACACCGCCCGCGATGAACAGCAGCGGCCGGTCCAGCGCGGTCGGCAGCGTGTGGAAGAGCCCGCCGGGCTGCACCGCGTCGACGAGGTCGGCGGTCGGCGCGTCCAGCTGAAGCGCCGTGTACGCCTTGCGGGTGCTGGTCTCCCCGGAGATCAGCACGGCGCGGTCGTCCCGTCGGAAGGCCAGGAGGTGGCCGCCCGCGTCGAGGACGGTGACGCTCACCGTGACTCCGGCGGCCTCGGCGGCGCGGTACGCCGCGGTGACGAGTGCCTCGGCGTCCTGGGTGGTCAGCGGGGCGGCGGCTGTGCTGACGGGGGTGGGGGTGGGGGTGCTCATCGGGTTGCTCTTCTCTTGCGGTTGTCGGGGTCGGGCGGTGCGGTTCATCGGGGTCGGGCGGTGCGGTTCAGTGGTGGACGGCCGGCTGCCGGTCGGCCGGCACGGAGCCTGTGACGACAGCGCCGGGGGCACCGGACGCGGCGGACGCGCCGGTCCGTCGTTCGAGGGCGGCCGCGAGGACGGCCAGTACCAGGGCGGACGCGGCCAGTGCGGCGCCCACCCAGTTCGGGGCGGTGTAGCCGAACCCGGCGGCGATGACGAGGCCGCCGAGCCAGGCGGAGAGCGCGTTGCCCAGGTTGAAGGCCCCGATGTTCACGGCCGAGGCCAGGGTGGGGGCGCCGTGGGCGTGGTCGAGGACGCGCTTCTGCAGCGGCGGGACGGTCGCGAAGCCGAGGGCGCCGATCAGTACGACGGTCACGGCAGCCGCCACCCGGTTGTGCGCGGTGAGGGTGAACAGGGCCAGGACGACGGCCAGGGTGCTCAGTGAGACGTAGAGCAGGGGCATCGTGGCCCGGTCGGCCAGCCGGCCGCCGACGAGGTTGCCGCCGACCATGCCGAGTCCGAAGAGGACCAGCAGCCAGGTGACCGAGGAGTCGGCAAAGCCCGCGACATGGGTCATCATCGGCGCGATGTAGGTGACGGCCGCGAAGACGCCGCCGAAGCCGAGGACGGTCATCGCCATGGCGAGCAGGACCTGCACGTTCTTGAAGGCGGCCAGTTCGTGCCGGAGCCGTACGCCCTCCGGCTTCGGCAGGTCGGGGACCAGCTTGGCGATGCCGGCCAGCCCGACGAGGCCGAGCGCGGCGACCAGGGCGAAGGTGACACGCCAGCCGACAGCCTGGCCGACGAGGGTGCCGAGCGGCACGCCCACCACGTTGGCGACGGTCAGCCCGGTGAACATCATGGCGATGGCTCCGGCCTTCTTCTCGGGGGCCACGAGATCCGCGGCGACGACCGAGCCGATGCCGAAGAAGGCGCCGTGGGCGAGCGAGGCCACCACACGGCCGATCACCATGACGGAGAAGGCCGGTGCGAGGGCGGAGAGCAGGTTGCCGACGACGAAGAGCCCCATCAGCAGCATCAGCATCCGCTTGCGGGGGATGCGGGTGCCGAGGACGGTCATCAGCGGGGCGCCGAACATGACACCGAGGGCGTAGCCGGTCACCAGGAATCCGGCGGTGGGGATGGAGACCCCGTAGTCCCGCGCGACCTCGGGCAGGAGCCCCATGATCACGAACTCGGTCGTTCCGATGCCGAAGGCCCCGATCGCGAGGGCCAGAAGCGCGAGAGGCATGGACGGGTACACCTTTCAGAAAGATTGCAGGAGCGCTGTGCTTGCGTCGACAATAGTTGCACACGCTGGCTATAAGTGAAAGCGGGCTATTGCACTCCTGGTCTACCCTTGTCTCAGCCGCTCCGGGACGGAGGAAACGCCATGACAGCGACGGACCCCGCACTCACCGCCCTCGCCCAGGGCTGGTGCGCCCTTTCCCTGCTGCACGGGAGGATCGAGACGCACATCGAGCGCGCCCTGCAGGCCGGCCACGGCCTCAGCGTGCGCGAGTACTCCCTGCTCGACGTCCTCAGCAGGCAGCACGAGGGCGACGGCGGACATCTGCAGATGAAGCAGGTCGCCGACGCGGTGGTGCTGAGCCAGAGCGCCACCACCCGCCTGGTGACGCGACTGGAGGACCGTGGCCTGCTGGAGCGCTACCTGTGCCCCACCGACCGCCGCGGCATCTACACGAACGTCACCGAGGCCGGTCTGAAGCTGCTGGAGGAGGCCCGGCCCACCAACGACACGGCGCTGCGCGAGGCCCTCGACGAAGCCTCCCGCAACCCGGACCTCGCCCCGCTGGTCCGGGCCGTGGAGACGCTGAAGGCCCCGCTCCCCGCCTGAGCCGGTCCACGCCGCACGCCCCGCCCGCCGCGGTGCGTAGGGTGCGGGGCATGGGAGATCTTGAGATACGGCCCGCCGTCGAGGACGACATCCCGGCGATCGTCGCGATGCTCGCCGACGACCCGCTGGGCGCGCGGCGCGAGTCGCCCGACGACCCGGGCCCGTACCTGGCCGCTTTCCGCCGGATCGGCGACGACCCGAACCAGCACCTGGTCGTCGCCGTTCGCGAGGGACGCGTCGTGGGCACGCTCCAGTTGACCGTCGTCCCGGGACTGTCCCGGCGCGGCGCGACCCGGTCGATCATCGAGGCCGTCCGCATCCACGCCGACGAACGCGGCAACGGCCTCGGTACGCGGCTCATCGAGTGGGCGGTCGACGAGTCCCGCCGCCTGGACTGCGTCCTGGTCCAGCTGACCTCCGACGCCAGCCGGACCGACGCCCACCGCTTCTACGAGCGGCTCGGTTTCTCGGCGTCCCATGTGGGGTTCAAGCTTCAGCTCTGAGCCCGCCCGGCGAGCCCGCCGATCCCGCTGACGTGGCCCATGTGCATGTTCCACGTGAAACGGGACCGGCGGGTCCCCTAACCGATCCCCCGCCACCCCTCCGGATCCACCCCGCCCGGAACCGGCGCCGCCGCGTCGTACGGCTCGCGCGTGAACACGAACGAGCCGAGGTCCAGATGGCTCACGGTGCCGTCCGTCCGCCGCTCGGCGCGCAGCAGCTCCCCGGCGTAGTAGCCCTCCAGTCCGTACCAGGTGCCGTCCCCGTTCGACCGGAACCGCGAGCGTCGTCCACCGCCCGCGAGCGGCCCCAGCGACACGCCCCCGTCGGCGGTGACCCGCAGGGCGAAGGCGTTCGTCCCCCAGTACCAGGGTCCCGCCAGTTCCAGCAGCGAGGCGTCGACCTGCCGCAGCGGTCGCCACGGTTCGGGGATCCGGGGCTCGGCCTCCGCGACGATCCTGATCAGGTCACCGCCGACCAGGGACGGATACGGACCGGAGGTGCAGTTGGCCAGGACCACCGCCGCGACGTCGTCCTCCACGCCGATGGTCAGGTTGGCGAGGAACCCGGGCAGCGATCCGGAGTGCCCCACCAGCGTCCGCCCGTCCCGGTGCTGGAGCTGCAACCCGAGACCGTACGTCACCCGGTCCGCCACGTCCGCGGTCTCGGCGGGCGCGGCGGGCACCCGCATCTCCCGCACGCTCTCCGCGCTGAGCACCCGGTCGTCGCCGTGCGTCAGGAAGACCGCGAACCTCGCCAGGTCCCCGGTCGTGGACCAGAGCTGCCCGGCCGGGGCCATCCGCCCGAGGTCCTCCGCGGGCTCGGGCAGCATCACGTCCGCCCATGGATGGACCGCCCAGCCACCCGCGTGCGGCGCACGCGGACGCGCGCTCGTACGGTCGAGCCCCAGCGGATCGAGCACTTCCCGGCGCAGGACGTCCTCCCACGGCGCTCCCCGCACCTCCTCGACCAGCGCGCCGAGCAGCGTGTAACCCGGATTGGAGTAGTGGTGCCGACGGCCCACGGGGTGGCGGAGGGGCTGCTCGCCCAGCACGTCGGCGAGTTCCGGGCGCAGCGCACCGGGGGTCCGCTCCCACCACGGCGCCGGTGACTCGGCGGCGAGGCCCGCGGTGTGCGCGAGCAGACCGGCGATCGTGGCCTCTCCCGCCCCGGTGCCGGGCAGGTGCTTCTCCAGCGGGTCCCCGAGGTCGAGCAGTCCCTCGTCGCGCAGCCGCAGGACGAGGACCGCCGTGAAGGTCTTGGTGATCGAGCCGATCCGGTACTGCACGTCCTGGTCGGGGAGTTGCCCGTCCACCGAGGACCGCGACCCGTGCCAGACGACGCGGCCGCCGCGGACCACCGCGGCGGTCAGGGACGGCGCTCGCCCTTCGGACTGGGCCACGGCGATCCGGTGCAGCAACGCCCGGCGGGTGCCGGGCAGGAGTTCTTCCTGAGGTGACGTCATACCCCCAGTCCAGCCGCCCAGGACCCTCCCGTCGAACACATTTCCCCGGGTCGGGACGGTCAGGTCTGCGCCATGTCCACGAAGCGCGAGTAGTGGCCCTGGAAGGCGACGGTGATCGTCGCCGTGGGGCCGTTTCGGTGCTTGGCCACGATCAGGTCGGCCTCGCCCGCGCGCGGTGACTCCTTCTCGTAGGCGTCCTCGCGGTGGAGCAGGATGACCATGTCCGCGTCCTGCTCGATGGAGCCGGACTCACGCAGGTCGGAGACCATCGGCTTCTTGTCCGTGCGCTGCTCGGGACCACGGTTGAGCTGCGAGAGCGCGATGACGGGGATCTCCAGCTCCTTGGCGAGCAGCTTGAGGTTACGGGACATGTCCGAGACCTCCTGCTGCCGGCTCTCGGCGCGCTTCGACCCGCCGGACTGCATCAGCTGGAGGTAGTCGATGACGACCAGCTTGAGGTCGTTGCGCTGCTTGAGCCGGCGGCACTTGGCCCGGATCTCCATCATCGACAGGTTCGGGGAGTCGTCGATGTACAGCGGAGCGGCCGACACGTCCGGCATCCGGCGGGCCAGCCGGGTCCAGTCGTCGTCCGTCATGGTGCCGGAGCGCATGTGGTGCAGAGCGACCCTGGCCTCGGCGGAGAGCAGGCGCATCGCGATCTCGTTGCGCCCCATCTCCAGGGAGAAGACGACACTGGGGAGGTTGTGCTTGATCGACGCGGCGCGGGCGAAGTCCAGCGCGAGCGTCGACTTGCCCATGGCGGGACGGGCCGCGATGACGATCATCTGGCCCGGGTGCAGGCCGTTGGTCAGCGAGTCGAAGTCCGTGAACCCGGTGGGTACGCCGGTCATCTCGCCGCTGCGCGAGCCGATCGCCTCGATCTCGTCGAGCGCGCCCTCCATGATGTCGCCGAGCGGCAGGTAGTCCTCACTGGTCCGCTGCTCGGTGACGGCGTAGATCTCGGCCTGGGCCTTGTTGACGATCTCGTCGACGTCGTCGTCGGCCGCGTATCCCATCTGCGTGATCCGCGTGCCGGCCTCCACCAGCCGGCGCAGGACCGCGCGCTCGTGAACGATCTCGGCGTAGTACGCGGCGTTGGCCGCGGTCGGCACCGTCTGGACGAGGGTGTGCAGGTACGACGCCCCGCCCACCTTGTTGATCTCGCCCCGCTTGGTCAGCTCGGCGGCGATCGTGATCGGGTCGGCGGGCTCGCCCTTGGCGTAGATGTCGAGGATCGCCTGGTAGATCGTCTCGTGCGCCGGCTTGTAGAAGTCGTGGCCCTTGAGGATCTCCACGACGTCGGCGATGGCGTCCTTCGACAGCAGCATGCCGCCGAGCACCGACTGCTCTGCGTCCAGGTCCTGCGGAGGGACCCGCTCGAACGACGGGCCCGCGTCGTCCCAGGCGCCGCCCTCCCGGCCGCGCTCGTGCTGCTCGTCCCGGCCGCGCGGTCCCTCGCCGCGGCGGCGGGAGGCGGGCAGACGATCGCTCGGGCCGCTGTCGGCCCACGGCTCGTCCAAGGGCTCGGAAATGCTCACCGAGCCACCTCCTCCCGTCCGCGGTGCGGACCTCACCGTGCCCCTCATTTCTACGGCACGGCACTGACAAATAAGAGGCCCAACTCCGGTTCGGGCGCGTCGGATTTATACCGTTTCGCGTGCCGGGGGACGGAGCGGGCGCCGGACCACCGTAGGCCCGTCGGCACCGTCAGCCAATCTGGTTATCCACAGGCCATGTGGACGACGGGCCAGATGCTGTGGAGAACTCCCGGAAACCTGTGCACGAGCCGGTGGACAGCCCTGTGAACAAGCCCGCAGCTTTGCCGGGACATAGCCGATCACCTGCGCTTTTCCCGTCCACCGGCTGTGCAGAAGAAAAAGTTGCCCGGTCGGACCAAGATCAACAGAGGGCACGCGCGAACAGGCGGCCCACTCAATCGAAAGTAAGGGTCGATCAAGCTTTGCATCTCTTACCTGTGGAAGATTAGATTGGTGCCCATGACACAGGCCCCCGCGCACTCCCGGACCGGCCGGGGCCGGCACGACCGGGAGATCATCGCTCTCGCCGTCCCGGCCTTCGGTGCGCTCGTCGCCGAGCCCCTCTTCGTCCTGGCCGACAGCGCGATCGTCGGCCATCTGGGCACCGCCCAGCTCGCCGGTCTCGGAGTCGCATCGGCCCTCCTGACGACCGCCGTCAGCATCTTCGTCTTCCTCGCCTACGCCACCACCGCGGCCGTCTCCCGACGGGTCGGCGCGGACGACCTCCAGTCCGCCATCCGGCAGGGCATGGACGGCATCTGGCTCGCCCTGCTGCTCGGCGCCGCCGTCATCGCCGTCTTCCTGCCCACGGCGCCGCACCTCGTGGAGCTTTTCGGCGCCTCCGACACCGCGGCCCCCTACGCCACCACCTATCTGCGCATCTCCTCGCTCGGCATCCCCGCCATGCTCGTCGTGCTCGCCGCGACCGGTGTCCTTCGCGGGCTGCAGGACACCCGCACCCCTCTCTACGTCGCCATCGGCGGCTTCGTCGCGAACGCCGTCCTCAACGCCGTCCTTGTCTACGGCGCCGACCTCGGGATCGCCGGCTCGGCCTGGGGCACGGTCATCGCCCAGTGCGGCATGGCCGCCGTCTACCTCGTGGTCGTCGTGCGCGGGGCCCGCCGGCACGGCGCCTCCCTGCGTCCGGACGCCGCCGGCATCAGAGCCTCGGCCCAGGCGGGCGTGCCGCTGCTGGTCCGTACGCTCTCGCTGCGGGCGATCCTGATGATCACCACGGCGGTGGCGGCCCGCCTCGGCGACGCGGACATCGCGGCCCACCAGATCATCCTGTCGCTGTGGAGCCTGCTCGCCTTCGCCCTGGACGCCATCGCCATCGCCGGCCAGGCCATCATCGGCCGCTACCTGGGCGCCGGGGACGAACAAGGCGCCCGTGACGTCTGCCGCCGCATGGTCCAGTGGGGCATCGCCACCGGCCTGGTACTCGGCGTACTGGTCGTGGTGGCCCGCCCGGCTTTCCTGCCCCTCTTCACCGGCGACGCCTCGGTGAAGGACACGGCGCTGCCCGCACTGGTGGTCGTAGCCCTGTCCCAGCCGGTCTGCGGGGTCGTCTACGTCCTGGACGGTGTCCTCATGGGCGCGGGCGACGGCCCGTACCTGGCCTGGGCCATGCTGCTCACCTTGGCGGTCTTCACCCCGGTGGCACTGCTCGTCCCCGTCTTCGGCGGCGGTCTCACCGCTCTCTGGGGAGCCATGGCCCTGATGATGACCGTGCGTCTGGTGACGTTGTGGGTACGGACCCGCTCCGGGCGCTGGATCGTCACCGGCGCGACGCGCTGACCGTTTCACGTGAGACAACCGCTGTGCCCGTTTCACGTGAAACAGGCACAGCGGTTGTCTCACGTGGAACACCTGCCGAGTACCGTCCCGTCCGCGCCGAACACGACGATGGGGCCGCATCCCGAAGGATGCGGCCCCATCCTGCCGCTACAGCGGACACGGCACTCAGGCCGCGACAACCTCGATGTTGATCTTGGCGTCAACCTCGGGGTGCAGACGCACGGACGTCTCGTGGGCGCCCAGCGTCTTGATCGCCGAGCTCACCTCGATGCGGCGCTTGTCGACCTCGGGGCCACCGGCAGCCTTGATCGCCGAAGCGATGTCGGCCTGGGTGACGGAACCGAAGAGCCGGCCGGCGTCGCCCGCACGGACGGCCAGACGGACCTGGACGCCCTCGAGCTGGGCCTTCACCTGGTTGGCCTGCTCGATGGTCTGGATCTCGTGGATCTTGCGAGCACGACGGATCTGCTCGACGTCCTTCTCGCCGCCCTTGGTCCAGCGGATAGCGAACTTCCGCGGGATCAGGTAGTTGCGGGCGTAACCGTCCTTGACGTCGACGACGTCACCGGCGGCACCGAGGCCGGAGACCTCGTGGGTGAGGATGATCTTCATGTGTCGGCCACCCTTCCCTTATCGCGCGGTGGACGTGTAGGGCAGCAGCGCCATCTCACGGCTGTTCTTCACGGCCGTGGCGACGTCACGCTGGTGCTGGGTGCAGTTGCCGGTCACGCGGCGGGCACGGATCTTGCCGCGGTCGGAAATGAACTTCCGCAGCATGTTCGTGTCCTTGTAGTCCACGTACGTGACCTTGTCCTTGCAGAAAGCGCAGACCTTCTTCTTCGGCTTGCGCACA
>NZ_JAVRHI010000395.1:0-18243 GCF_034105845.1 Streptomyces sp. CRN 30
GCCCGCCGCCTCGGCGCGGACCGCCCGTTCGGCGCCGCCGCGCTTGACCACCACGGACGGCCCGCCGTCGAGGACGGCCTCGACGAGCCCGGCGGACAGCCACCGCTCGTCCGTCACCGCCCGCCCGGTCAGCCGGGCGGCGGCGGCCCCGGGGCTCTCGCCGTCCGGCGGCGCGGGGGAGGAGGCGGCGTCGTCGTCCTGTGGTGCGGGGGAGGCGGCGGCATTCACGTCTCCCAGCCTAGGAGTGCGGCGACCGTCCCGCCGACCCGGTGAAATGCGCCGCCCACGCCGATCGAACGGGCCTCGGACGGGGGACCAGTGGGACCATGACCAGTTCAGCCTTCCCCCGCACGATCATCCTGCCGCCGCCCGTGTGCGAGCAGGCCGCGCTGCACCTCGAACACGCCGTGCGGCGGGCCATCGACGGTGCCGCCGCGCCGTGGCGCACCTTCCGCGGCGCCGACGACGACGACTTCGAGATCCCGGTCACCGTGGTCGAACAGGCGGCGGGCTGCCTGCTGGTCCTGGCCGCCGAGAGTGCCCAGAACCTCCGCCCGTCGGCGCTGCGCGCGCTGATCACGGTGGCGCTGCACCTGCGGGACGCGGCGGAGGCGGTACGGCGGCCCGTACTGCCCAGCACGCCGTGGTGAGCGCGGCGCTCAGGTGCCGATGACGGTGAGGGACGCCCACAGGGCCACCGTGGCGGCCAGCAGCGTGGCCGGTACGGCGATCAGGCCGAGCCGGGTGAACCGGCCCAGGTCCGCCGCCACCCCGTGCTGCTGGAGGATGCGCCGCCACAGCAGGGTGGCGAGCGAGCCGACGTAGGTCAGGTTCGGCCCGAGGTTGACGCCGATCAGCACCGCGAGGACGGGCCCGGGGCCGGCCGGCGCCGCGAGCGGGATCAGGGCCAGGACGGCCGGCAGGTTGTTGATGAGGTTGGCCAGCACCGCGGAGACCGCCGCCACCCCGAGCAGCGCCGGGAGCGCGTCGCCGGAGGGCAGCACCCGGGCCAGCCCGTCGGCCAGCCCGCCCGCCACCACGCCCTGTACGACTACGCCGAGCGCCAGGACGAACAGGCAGAACAGCGGGGACGCGGCCCCGACCAGCTCCCGGACGCCCGCCCGCCGGCGTATCAGGGCCCGGCCGCCGAGCAGCAGGACACCGCCGAGCGCGGCCCACGCCGGTTCGACGCCGAACGGCGAGGTGACGACGAACCCGGCCAGCGTCAGTCCGAGCACGACGAGCGTGAAACGGGGAACGGCGGACGCCGCAGCGGCAGCCCCCTCGGACTCCCCCGTCTCCGCCGGCTCCCCGGGCTGCTCACGGGTGGCGAGGTCGGTGCGGAAGAAACGGCGGAAGACCGCGTACTCGACGGCGATCGAGGCCAGCCACGGCAGGGCCATCAGCGCGGCGAACCGGGTGAAGGAGAGCCCGCTCGCGGTGAACGCCAGCAGGTTGGTGAGGTTGGAGACCGGAAGCAGCAGCGACGCCGAGTTGGCCAGGTGGGCGGTGGCGTACACGTGCGGACGCGCCAGGGCACCGGCCCGCGCGGCGGTGGCGAGGACCACGGGGGTGAGCAGGACGACGGTGGCGTCCAGGCTGAGGACGGCGGTGACCGCGCAGGCCAGCGCGAACACGCCGCCGAGCAGCCGCCGCGGGCTGCCCCCGTACCGGCGGGCGACGAGCGCGCCGGCCGCCTCGAACAGCCCGTCGCGGGCACACAGGTGCGCCAGTACGAGGATCAGCGCGAGGAACCCGACGACCGGCAGCAGGCTGCGCACCTGCTCCCGGGCGGCGTCCGGGGTGACCGTGCCCAGCGCCACGGCCAGGGCGGCGGCGGGCACGGCGGCCGCGGCCTCCGGCAGCCCCCGGGGACGGACGACGGCGAGGACCAGGACGCCCAGCAGCAGGACGACCGGGACGGCTTCGGAGACGACGGCGTTGCTCAGCGGGTTCTCCTCCGGCTCGGGAGCGGACGGGCTCCGCGTGGAGCCGGCCCGGCTCCGGTGATCGACAAGCGCCCAATATCGCATCCGGGCGGAGACTCCGGGTGCCCGCCCGGGACGGAACCGACGCGGCGGAATCGACGCGGCGGGACCGGCCCGAGACCGGTTCTCCCGAGGAGCCGGGTGGTCAGGCCGCCCGGTCGAGGGTGACCGGTGGGTCAGGCCGCCGAGGTGAGGGTGGCCGGGAGGTCGGTGGCCGCGGTCCGTACGGGCACGGGCGTCACGGCGCGGCGGCGGCGCAGTACGTGCCCCGCCCCGATCGTCCCGGCGATCAGCAGACCGCCTGTCACCAGGGCGCCGCGCGCTCCGGCCAGTTCCATCAGCAGGCCGAGGGCCGGCGGCCCGCCGAGGCTCCACACCGTGCCGACGCTGCCCCACACGCCGAGCACCCGGCCCCGCATGTGGGCGGGCGGGTCGGTCTGCAGGACCGCCGTGCCGGCCGTGTCGGAGACGGACTCCACCACCGCCATCGGCAGCACCATCACCAGCAGCACCGCCATCGACGGGGACAGCCCCGCCACGACCTGGAGCAGTCCGCCGGCCGCGGCCAGCAGCCCCACCAGCCGCACCGAGGGCCGCCGCAGCCGGGCGGCCACGACCGCGCCGACGATGCCGCCGACCGCGAGGACGGTGGAGACCGTGCCGAACGCTCCGGCGCCGCCCGCGAGCGGCCCGGTGACGAGCACGGCCAGGGTCAGCTGGTAGTTCCGGCCGAACACCGCGCTGAGCCCGGTGATCCCGGCCAGCGCCAGCAGCCGGGGCCGCCGCGCGAAGAAGGTCAGCCCCTCCCGCACGCTCATCGTGTCCGGTGCCTTCTCGGCCGGAGCGGCCCCGGCGACGGCCCGCGCCGCTCCCCGTACCGGGCGCAGGAACGGGATGACGGCGGCCACGAAGAGGAACGACACCCCGTTGGCGGCGTACGCGGCGGCCGTGCCGAGGAGGCCGACGGCCACCCCGGCCAGCGCGGCGCCGGTGAGCCGGCCCGCCTGGTGCACCAGGGCACCCACCCCGATCGCCGACGGCACGTCCTCCGCCGGCACGAGGTCGTTGCCCAGCAGGGAGCAGGCCGGGCCGTCGACGGTGGCGATGACGCCGGTCACCGCGGCCAGCACCATCAGGGACGTCATGTCGAGGCGGTCCAGCGCCACGAGGACGGCCGTCGTGAAGGCGACGGCGCCGAGCAGCGCCTGGCTGACGGCCGCCGTCAGCCGGCGCGGCCAGCGGTCGACGGCGGCGCCGCCGAAGACGCTGATGAGCAGGGCGGGCGCGGCCTGCACCGACATGGACAGACCGGTCGCGGCGGCGGACCCGGTGATCTGCAGGACCAGCAGGTTCTGCACCGTGAGCTGCATCCACGTACCGGCGTTCGAGACGAAGTTCGCCACGGACCACCAGCGCATGCTGCGGTACCGGAGGGAGCGCCACGGGGAGTGCGTGGGGGCAGGGGACGAGGCGTCGGCCTGCGCGGCCGGAGCGGGGGAGGAAGGCACGTTGCGTCACTCGCGGAAGGCCGGGCGGGGACCCGGACGGGGAAGGGACCGGAGCGAGGTCGCCGGCTGCACTGCACGGCCGCTCCACAAGGCCGGAGTACGGCGCCGACCATGGTGACAGAGGGGACCGGTGAGTCACTGCCGCGAGGGCCGGAAAGGGCTGGTCACCGGGTGCGGAAACCGCCTCCCACCAGCCGTTCGGCACGGTGAGTGCGGTTGATCACAGCCAGGTCACGCCCCGCCGTCGGCCCGCCGCCCCACCCGGACGGTCCCGTGGCATGAACGCGGTCCGGCGGGGCACCCGGGGCGCGCTCGTCAGCGTCGTCGAGGGGGGCGTGCAGGGGAAGGAAGGTCGTCCCATGATGCCGATGGCGGCGTTCGCCATGAAGACCGAGGGCCGGGCCCCCTGGGACCGCGCCCTGGTGACCGGCGGTGCGGGCTTCCTCGGCTCGCACCTGTGCACCCGGCTGCTGGACGCGGGTGTCGTGGTCGACTGCCTGGACGACCTCTCCACCGGTAGAGCCGGCAACGTGGCCCACCTGGCGGGCCGCCCCGGCTTCCGGTTCCTGGAACGGGACGTCGCGGACCCCGGGCTCCCCGAGACCCTCCCCGCCCCCTACGGCCTCGTACTGCACCTCGCCGGACCCGGCTGCCGGGCGGTCCGCCCCGACCGGCCGCTGGAACTCCTCGACGCGGCAGGCGCGGGCACCCGTGCGGCGCTGGCCGTCGCGGGCCGGGACGGCGCGCGGTTCCTGCTGGCCTCCGGGCCGGAGCCGGACGGCGGTGTCGACCCCTTCGGCCCGCACGCCGCGTACGCCGAGGCGGTCCGCTTCGCCGAGGCGCTGGTCGCCGCGCGGGCGGGCGAGCCCGGGGCCAACGCCGGCATCGTCCGGCTGTTCACCGCCTGCGGGCCCCGGATGCGGACGGACACGGGGGTGCCGGGCGTCTTCGTCGAGCAGGCGCTCGCGGGCGGGCCCGTCACCGTCGCCGGGGACGGCACGCGCCGGCACTCCCTGTGCCATGTCGACGACATGGTCGACGGTGTGCTGCTGGTCGCCGCAGGGCGGTCCGTACGGCCCGTGGACATCGGCGGCGACGAGACGCCGACGGAGGCGGAGATCGCGCGCCGGGTGATCGAACTGACCGGTTCCCGGGCCCCGCTCGCCTTCACCGGCCGCGCGCCGGACGACCCGGCGTACCCCCGCCCGGTCACCGGTTTCGCCCGCGAGATCTTCGGCTGGATGCCGAGGACGACCTGGCAGGCCGGCCTGTCCCACACCCTCACCCCACCTCCGACCCCCTTGCCCCCACCCACGACCACCCACCCACGCGTGAACGGCCACCTACGCGTGGACGGCCACCCGCACACGGACGGCCGGCCCGAGGTCCGGCCGGGTGCCGACGGTGGGGCGGAGGTCCCGCAGGGTGCCGCCGACGGATAGGAGATCCGGCTGGGCCGGGTGCCGACGGTCGGTCAGACGTTCCGACCCGACACCTGCGGCCGGTCCGAGGCCGGACGCCGCCCCGGCCCACCTCACCGGCACCCCGGTCGTCCCCTTCGGATGGGTCAGCCCACTGAAGCCCGTATCCGACGTATCCGATGCCGCCCGCACAGAGCCCCGCTTACGACTGATTTTCGCGCACCACACCCCTGGTTCTGCGTGTTACGCATACATAAGCTGGGGATATCGTCGGCGTAACCGTACGCCCACCCGCACCGCTCCGGAGCCGTCCGTGGAACGCGTCGCCCTGTACACCGGCCCCTCGCCCGCGGAGACCGTCGGCCGTCCCGCCACCGGCCCCGCGGCCCGTACCCTGCGCCGCGCCGCCGCGCGGGTCCTCGCCGACAACTGGACCGGGGCCTCCACCGTCCCCTCCCGCACCCTCTATCCGCACCAGTGGAGCTGGGACTCCGCCTTCGTCGCGATCGGGCTGCGCCATCTCTCGGCCCACCGCGCCCAGCGGGAACTGGAGTCGCTGTTCGCCGCGCAGTGGGCCGACGGCCGAATCCCGCACATCGTGTTCAACCCCGCCGTGCCCGCGGACGCCTACTTCCCGAGCCCGGACTTCTGGCGCTCGTCCGCCGCCGGCCGGGCCGCCGGCGCCCCCGCCGCGCCGGAGACCTCGGGCATCGTCCAGCCACCGGTGCACGCCCTGGCCGCCTGGCTGGTCCACCGCGCGGACCCGGCGGAGTCCCGCCGCCGCGGCTTCCTCGCCCGCGCCTACCCACGGCTCACCGCCTGGCACGACTACCTCCTCACCCGCCGCGACCTCGGCGGCGGGGGCCTCGCGGCGGCCGTCCACCCGTGGGAGCCCGGCACCGACAACAGCCCCTGCTGGGACGCCGCTCTCGGCCGGATCGAACCCGCCCCGGCGGAAACCTTCCGCCGGGCCGATCTCGCCCACGGCCACCCTCACGACCGGCCCACCGATCTCGACTACGGCCGGTACGTCCGCCTCGCGGGCGACTACCGCACGGCCGGTTACGACGACCGCGCCGCCCGGCACGCCTTCGCCGTCGAGGACCCCTGCTTCAACGCGCTGCTGGCCGTCGGCGAGCACGCGCTCGCCGCAGCCGCCCGCACCCTCGGCCGCGACGACACCCGGCACCTCGCGCGCGCCGAAGCCCTCACCCGGAGCCTGGTCACCCGCCTCTGGGACGCCGACGCGGGCCTCTTCCGGGCCCGCGACCTCGGTACCGGCTCCACCGGCTCCACCGGCTCCACAGGCTCCACCGGCACGCCGGTCGGCGAACGCGCGGTCACCGGCCTGGTCCCGCTGATCGTCCCGGGCCTGCCGCCCGCCGTGGTCCGTGCCCTGCGCCGCACGCTGGCCGGACCCGGTTTCGCCGCACCCGGCACCCGGCTGGTCCCCAGCTACGACCTCACCGGACACGCCTTCGACCCGCAGCGCTACTGGCGCGGCCCGGCCTGGTTCAACACGGCCTGGCTGATCCACCGAGGGCTGCGCACCCACGCCCTCCACGCGGACGCCGAACACCTGCGCCACGGCTTCCTCGCGGAGGCCGGCCGCTCACACTTCGCCGAGTACGTGGACCCTCTGACCGGCACCCCGCACGGCGCCCGCCGCTTCTCCTGGACCGCGGCCCTCACCCTCGACCTGCTGCACGCCCCGGAGGACCGGCCGTTCCCGCACTGACCCGGCGCCGGCGCCGGGCCCGGCCGACGCCGACGCGGTCGTCGACCGCACGCCGGCCGGCCTCAGTGCCGCCCCACCTTCCCCAGCACGTTCCCCGCCGCCGCGGCGGGACCCCCCGTGGCGCGCACCGACCGCTGCACCAACTGCGCGTCGTGCTTCAGCCCCCGCGCCGCGTGCCGCCCGCGCCACAGCAGCGACGGCGCGCCGCCCGTGTCGTCGGCCGCGACCAGCAGGCCGCCCAGCATGGAGAGATTCTTGAAGAAGTGGATGCGCTGCTGGGCGCGGACGGACGGGTCGTCCTCCTCCCAGTAGCGGTGCGCCGCGAGCGTCGTCGGCACCAGCGTCGCCGCCAGGGCCAGCGCCGCGAGCCGGGGGCAGCGTCCGAGGCCCAGCATCACACCGCCCGCGACCTGCACCGCCCCGTTGAGCCGCACCGCCTGCTCGGTGCTGTCGGGCACCGCGCCCACGCGGTCCGAGACGGGCCGTACGACGGACTCGGCCGCCGGTGCCACGTCCTTGGGACTGCGGAAGGAGTGCAGGCCGCCGGCGACGAACATCGAGGCCAGCATCGGACGGCCGGCCAGGCGCAGAAGACTCATGGTGTGCTCCAGATCTGTGGTGCCCCATCGGCCGTCGTCGGGTTCCCCGCCCGGTCCGGGCCAATCGGCGCCGCCCCGGCGCGGCGGGGCGGAAATCGGCGCGGCGCCGCGAGAACCCACCGCACGGATCTTGACCCGCCCGGAACCGGCCATTTAGCGTTCCCGCACTGGTACCGGATTGAAACGATTCATACACCGTCTGTTCCGCCCTTCCCCATGAGCCGAGGGACGCACTCATGCACGAACACACCACGCCGCGCACCGCGATGCCACGCCGCCTCGTCCTGGCCGCCGGTCTCGGCACCGGCGTCGCCGCGGCCGTCGGTGCCACCGGAGCCCCCGCCGCCGCCCTCCCCGCGACCGCCGTCCCCGCCTCGGCGAGCCGGCCGGCCCCCGGCGCCTCCTGGTTCGCCGACCCCGCACGCTCCGTGCGCCCGAAGTTCCGCTGGTGGTGGCCGGACGGCCTGGTGGACGCCGACGAGATCGCCCGCGAGATCGACCAGATCGCGGACGCCGGTTTCGGCGGCGTGGAGATCGCCGCCGTCCACCACAGCCTCGCCGACAAGTCGGTCCTGGACACCGCCCACCGCGGGTGGGGAGGCAGATCCTGGCGGGACGGCGTCGAGGCGGCCCTGCGCCGGGCCGTCAGACGCGGACTCACCGTCGACCTCACCCTCGGCCCGAGCTGGCCGGCCGCCGTCCCCGGCGTCACCCCCGACGACGAGGCCGCCGTACAGGAACTCGCCCACGGCCGGACAGCGGTGGTCGCCGGCACCACCTACCGGGGCCCGGTCCCGGCGCCCGTGCACGAGGCGGCCTCCGGCGTCACGAAGCAGACCCTGCTCGCCGTCCAGGCGGCCCGCGTGAACACGGCCAACTCCACCCGCAAGGAGACCGGCCTCGACCTCGCCTCCGTCCAGGACCTCACGGCGACGGTGACCGGCGGCGAACTGACCTGGACCGCTCCCGACGACGGCGAGTGGGTGCTCGTCTCGTACTGGCAGCGCGGCTCGGGCCAGCAGCCCGAGTCCGGCCCGCACTCCGCGCCCGCCGCGTACGTCGTCGACCACTTCAGTGCCGCCGGTACGGAGGCGGTGACGGCGTACTGGGAGCGGAACCTGCTGACGCCCGCCGTGCGCAAGCTGCTGAAGGCCGCGGGCGGCGCGTTCTTCGAGGACTCCGTCGAACTGGAGACCGACGGACTGGTCTGGACGCCGAAGCTCCCCGAGGCGTTCGCGAAGGACCACGGCCGTCCGCTGCTGCCGTACCTGCCCGCGCTGGTCCTCGACGACAGCAACCAGGTGTTCGCGTTCGGCGCGGAGGAGACCCGGCAGATACGGCACGACTTCTGGGAGACCGTCTCCCGGCTCTTCAACCGCCACCACGTCACCGCCCTGCGCGACTGGGCGCACTCCCTGGGCATGCGGCTGCGCGCCCAGCCCTACGGTCTGCAGACCGACGCCATCGCCACCGCCGCGATCCTCGACATCGCCGAGGGCGAGTCGCTCGGCTTCAAGAACCTCGACGACTACCGCTGCCTGGCCGGCGGCCGGGACCTGGCCGGCCACACCGTGCTCTCCTGCGAGGCGGGCGCCTACAACGGGTCGGCGTACAGCACCACGTGGGACCGGTTCCTGCGGACGATGGGCGGCGCCTACGCGGCCGGTGTCAACCAGACCGTCGTGCACGGCTTCTCCTACGCCACCGTCCCCGGCGCGGCCTGGCCCGGCTTCGCCGCGTTCAGCCCCTACAACGGGGCGCCCGGCTACGGCGAGTCGTGGGGCCCGCGCCAGCCGACCTGGGGCCACCTGCCGGACATCGCGGGCTACCTGGGCCGGGTGCACCGCGTGCTCCAGTCCGGCGTCGCCCGCGCCGACGTCGCCGTCTTCCGGCAGACCGGCTACACCGCCACCGGCATCGGCGCGTCCTGGCTCACCTCCACCGGCGTACCGCTCGGCTGGACCCACCAGTTCCTGAGCGGACCGCTGCTCGACCTGCCCGCCGCCACCGTCCGCGGCGGCCGCCTCGCCCCCGACGGACCCGCCTACAAGGCCCTGTTCGTCGAGGGTGACTTCTTCTACTCCTCCACCCCGAGCCTCGCCGTCGCCGACGCCCGCAAACTGCTCGCCCTGGCGAGGAAGGGCCTGCCGGTCGTGCTGCTCGGCGCCTTCGACCAGGCGGTGACCCCGGGTGTGCCCGCGACCGGCGAGTCCGAGGAACTGCGGGACGTCCTGGCCCGGCTGCTCGCCCTGCCGCACGTCACCCGCGTCACCGACAAGACCGCCGTCGGCGACGCCCTCACCGCCCTCGGCGTCACCCCCGACGTCCGGCACGCCGCCTCCTCCACGCTCCTCAACGCCCACCGGGTCACCGACGACGCGGACTTCTACTACCTCGTCAACGGCAAGCACGCCGAGACCGTCAAGCCGCCGGTCGCCGCGATCGACCACGACGTCACCCTGCGCCGCACCCGGCGCGGGACCTTCGTGCCGTACCTGCTCGACCCGTGGACCGGCGAGGCGGTACGGCTCGCCCGCTACACCGCGGACGGCGACGAGGTCACCCTGCGCGTCACCCTCCAGCCGGGCCAGACACTCGTCGTCGCGCTGGGCCGCCCCGGCCTGTTCGGGGACCGGCACGGTGACAGCCCGTACGTCACCGCCACCGACGCCGACGAGGCGCTGTTCACCGGCAAGGGCCTCGCCGTACGCACCACCCGGCCCGGCACCTTCACCACCCGCCTGTCCCGGGGGCGTCCGGTCACCACCAAGGTCCGGGAGGTGCCCGCGCCGATCACCCCGGCGCACTGGACCCTGGAGGTGGAGGACTGGCTGCCCGGCTCCTCCGCGACCCGCACCGAGAAGGTGCGCCGCACGGTCGCGCTCGACACCCTGCTGCCCTGGTCGCAGATCACGGAACTGGCCGACTCCGCCGGTGTCGGCCGCTACCGCACCACCGTCACCCTGCCCTCGGACTGGAGCGCCGCGCACGGCGCCTACCTGGAGCTGGGCCAGGTCAGTGACACCTTCCGGGTCACCGTCAACGGCACCCGCACGGCGCCGGTGGACCGGCTGCGGCCCGTCGCCGACATCGGCCCCCACCTGCGGCGCGGCAAGAACGTCATCGAGATCGAGGTCGCCACACCGCTGCTCAACCGCCTCCGGGTGGCCCGCCCCGAGGTGTTCGGGACGACGGCCCGGCAGGACCACGGCCTGGTGGGCCCGGTCCGGGTCGTACCGTACGTCCAGACCGCCGTGGACTGACGAAGCGTCAGACAGGCGGGGCGTCAGAGGGCGGTCAGGATCTGCGGCGACAGGTTCTTGATCATGGTGTTGGTCCAGCGCATCTGACGCAGGGTCCGCGGATGGCAGTCCGACACCACGGACAGCAGCGCGCTGTCCCTCGCCGCCTGGGCGGCCTGCGCGAGCATCTCCCAGTGCAGGGAGTTCTCCGCGGCCGCCAGGTGCAGTTCCCGCAGGTCGCGCAGGAGCAGCAGACCGGGGTCCGGGTTCTGGCCCGGTGCCCCGGCCGTCTCCCGGCGGAGCGCGGCGAGGACGCCGTCCGCGTCCTCGCCCGCCGGGCCGTCGAGGTCGATGCCGTACTCGGCGCCCACCGCCGCAAGTCGCTGGACGTGCTCGTGGGACCACCGGGCCAGGTCGTGCGCGACGTGCCGCACCTCGTGCTCGGCCCGGTGGCGGTCGGCGGCGGCCATCAGGTCGTGGGCCAGCCGCCACTCACCCCGGTGCAGGACGTGCACGGTCAACGCGATCCCGATCACGCGGCGCCTCCCCGGCCGTCGAGCCGCTCGTACGGAGCGGAGGCGGTCACCGTCGGCGCGGGGGCCGGGGTGCCGTCGCCCCGGGCCACCGGCGTGAGGGCGGCCGCGGCGGTCTTGAACAACGGCTGCTTGGAGACCGGGTCCCAGTCCGTGGCCGTCGTCTCGTTGGCGGCCCGCCCGGGGCCGCCCGGCGCGGGACCGGACCCCTCGGGGGTGTCCCAGTAGCCGTAGTGGAACGGGACGAAGAGCGTGCCCGGCCGGATGTCCGTCACCCGCAGCCGGCCGCGCAGCGCGCCGCGCGCGGTGGTGACGTCGACCAGGTCGCCCTCGGCGATGCCGAGCCGCCCCGCGTCCGCGGCCGACGCCTCCACCCACACGTCGGGGGCGGCGTCGTTCAGCCGGGGCGCCCGCCCGGTCTTGGTGCGGGTGTGGAAGTGGTAGACCGTCCGGCCCGTGGTGAGCCGGAACGGACGGTCCTCGTCCGGTTCCTCGGGCGGCGGCAGATATCCGGCGGCCTTCAGCACCGCCTTGCCGTCGGGGTTGAGCGACCGGTACTCGACCACGTCGACGGCGGCTCCGGTCACCAGGTCCTTGCCGTAGCTCTCGCACACGTCCGGGTGGGCCCAGTCGACGTGCTCGGTGTACAGCCGGGGGGTGCCCTCGGGCGCGGCGTCGTCGCACGGCCACTGCACGCCGCCGCGCGAGCGCAGCAGGCCGTAGGAGAGCCCGGTGTAGTCGCAGGGGCGGCCCGCGCTGCACCGCTGCCACGCCTCGAACGCCTCCTCGGGGCCGCGCCAGCCGATCAGCGGACCGCCGTCCTTGTCGCGGAAGTCCATGCGGCGCGCGTAGTCGAGGAAGATGCCGAGGTCGGAGCGGGCCTCGCCGGGCGGGTCGACCGCCTTGTCGGACAGGTGCACCGTGCGGTCGGCGTTGGTGAAGGTGCCGGTCTTCTCGCCCCAGGTCGCGGCCGGCAGCACCACGTCCGCGAACCGGGCCGTCTCGGTCAGGAACAGGTCCTGGACGACCGTGAAGAGCCGTTCCTGCGACAGCACCTCACGCACCCGGGCCAGTTCGGGCAGGGAGACGGCCGGGTTGGTGCCGCTGATCCACAGCATCCCGATCGAGCCCTGCTCGGCGTAGCGGAAGATCTGCATCGCGTGCGTGGGCGGCGTGTGGTGCGCAATCGTGGACGGCTCGACGTTCCACAGCGCGGCCAGTTCGGCGACATGGGCGTCGTTCTGCCAGTTGCGGAAGCCGGGCAGGTCGCCGTCGGCGCCGCACTCCCGGGTGTTCTGGGCGGTGGGCTGGCCGTTCATCTGGAGCACACCGGCGCCCGGACGGCCCAGCATCCCGCGGATCAGGTGCAGGTTGTTCACCTGTACCGCGGCGGCGGTCGCCTGGTGGGACTGGTAGACGCCCTGCAGCACCGTGGAGACCAGCGCGTCGGCGGTGCCGATCAGTTCGGCCGCCTCCTCGATCCGGGCGGCGGGCACGTCACAGATGTCCTCGGCCCACTTGGGCGTGCAATCGGCGACGCGGGCGGCCAGTTCGTCCCAGCCGACGGTGTGCGCGGCGACGTAGGCGTGGTCGACCCGGTCGTGCCGGATCGTCTCGTGCAGCAGCGCGTTGAGCAGCGCGAGGTTGGTCCCGCCCCGCAGCGGGAGGTGCACGGCCGCCGCGCGGGCGACCGGGGTGGGCCGGGGGTCGACGCACACCAGCCGCGGCGGATCGGCGCCCTGGAGCCGGTCCAGTATCCGCATCCACTGCACGGGCTGCGTCTCCGCCATGTTGTGCCCGTACAGCGCGATGACGTCGGCGTGGTCGAAGTCGTCGTAGGAACCGGGCTGGCCGTCGCAGCCGAAGCTCTCCTTGAGCGCTTCCGCCGCGGTCGCCGTGCAGAGCCGGGTGTTGCCGTCCAGGTGCGGGGTGCCGATGCCGGCGCGGGCGAGGACGGCGAGGGTGTAGTACTCCTCCAGGAAGAGCTGCCCGCTGGTGTAGAAGCCGATCGAGCCCGGCCCCCGCTCGGCGAGCAACTCCCGGGAACGGCGCGTCACCAGCTCCATCGCGGTGTCCCAGTCGCTCTCCTCCAGCTGCCCGCCGCGCCGCACGAGCGGCCGGGTCAGCCGGTCGGGGGAGGAGTTGGCCTGCCAGCCGAACAGGTCCTTCGGTCCGAGCCTGCCCCGGTTGACCCGGTCCGACGCCCGGCCGCGCACCCCGGCGATGCGGCCGCCGGCCACCGCGATGTCCATGGCGTCGCCGTCGGAGTGCAGCAGCGAGGCCGATCCCACCCACCGCTCGACCGCCTCCGGCCGCACCCCGTCGGCCAGTTGCACGTCCACCCGGTCCGGCCAGGTCCCGTGCCGGCCGTACGGCGTCCTGTCGCCCCACGGGTGGGCGATCCGGTCCGCGGCCTCGGCCATGCCGTTCTCCCGTCTGCTGGATCCCGCCGACGAGGCCGGGTACCCGAGTCCGCGCGACTGAAGCCCAAAGCCTTGTGGGAGCGCTCCCAGAAGGGGACGATACGTCGGTGACCTCGACTGCCACCGCCACCGTACGCCCGTACCGTCCCGAGGACGCCCGAGCGCTCGACGAGATCTGCGTCCGCACCGGGTACAACGGCCGCGACAGCCGGCCGCACTACGCCGACCCCGGCGTCCTCACCGCCACCTTCGCCGCCCCCTACGCCCATCTCGAACCCGGGCTGACCTTCGTGCTCGACGACGGGGCGGGCCGGGCGGTCGGCTACATCCTCGGCACCTCCGACACGGAGCGCTTCGCCGCCGGCTTCCGCGCCGAGTGGCTGCCCCGCGTCGCCGGCCGCTACCCGGCGCCCCAGGACCCGCCCGCGCCCGGGTCCGCCGGCACCCTGGACGAGGCCATCGCCCGGCTGCTGCACGACCCGGAACGGATGATCGTCCCCGAACTCGCCGGGCACCCCGCCCACCTCCACATCGACCTGCTGCCCGAGTGGCAGGGCCGCGGCCACGGCCGCACTCTGATGCACACCTTCCTGGCGGCCCTGCGCGACCGCGACGTGCCCGCGGTCCACCTCGTCATGGCGCGGGCCAACACCTCCGCCCGCGCCTTCTACGACCGGCTGGGCTTCCAGGAGATCGAGGTGGCGGCGTTCGGACCGGAGACAGCGGCGCTCGGCCGGACGACCGCCGAGACACCCTGACACCGGACGCCGTGTCCCGGCGGGGCCGGTGAGCCGGCGGTCGGGCGGTGGGCGGTCGGTGGTCGGTGGTCGGTGGTCGACCGGAGGTCAACCGGTGGTCAGCCAACCGGTGGTCAGCCGGTGGGCAACTGGTACACGTTGAACGCCCGCTTGATCACCGGCTGGGCGACGTTGCGCACCCGCACCCCGCCCGCCGTCATGCCGTGCTCCGACCCGGCGTGCGCGTGCCCGTGCACCGCCAGGTCGGCGCCCGCGGTGTCGATGGCCTCGGCCAGCAGATAGCTGCCGAGGAACGGATAGATCTCCAGCGGTTCGCCCGCCAGGGTGTCGGCGACGGGGGAGAAGTGCGTCAGCGCGATCCGCGCCGCGCAGTCCCGGCCGTCCAGGTCCTTCAGCGCCGCGCACAGCGAGTCCGCGCTGTGCCGCGTCGTGCGGACGAACTCCTTCATGACCGGCTCGCCGAACTCCCCGGCGCTGCGCCCGACGAACCCGCCGCCGAAGCCCTTCGTCCCGGCGACGCCGACCCGTGTGCCGGCGCACTCCACGACCGTTCCCTCGCCCTCCAGGACCGTGACCCCGCCCTCGCGGAGAATCCCGGTGACCTCCTCCGGCCGCTCGTCGTGGTGGTCGTGGTTGCCGAGGACGGCCACCACCGGCACCGGCAGGTCCCGCACCTCGCGGGCCACCACCCGCATCTCCTCGGGCGTGCCGTGCCGGGTCAGGTCCCCGGCGAGCAGCAGCAGGTCGGCACAGTCGGGCAGGGTGTCGAAGGCGGGCCGCAACAGGCCCTGGCTGTCCTGCCCCATGTGGATGTCCCCGACGGCGGCGACACGGATCATCACAGCTCCTCGGCACGGTCGGGTCGGGCGGTCTCGGCGACCACGATGTCACTGTGCACGGTGAGCCCGGCCAGCTCCTCGTCGACGGCCCGCAACAGGGTCTCGCGGCACTGCGCGGAGGGCACCGTGCCGGTGACGACGACCGCCCCGGCCCGGATCTCGGCCCGCACCCCCAGCTCGCCCAGCTCCTCGGCGGCCAGCCGGTCGTGCAGGTGGGCGACGCGGTACTCGATGTTCAGCTCGGCGTTCTGCTCGGCGCCGGTGCTCCGCCCGGACGCGGCGGGGTCGCTCATCGGTGCTCCTCCTCCGGGGAAGAAGTGATATCCGAGCGCTCGATGATCTCCAGGCGCTCCAGGATGAAGAAGAAGGCGGCGGGCATCGCGTCGCTCCCGCAGTCGCCGCGGAGCCGGTCCCAGTCGATCTTCTCCCGCAGGGTGCGGGCGATCGGCAGGACCGCCCCGAAGTCACAGTGGTGCTCGGAGAACGCCGCCAGCAGGCTGCGCAGCAGGTCCGTCGGAGCGAGGACCGGCATGAGCACCGAGTCCACCGACAGCCGCTCGGCGCGGCCCAGCAGCTCGGCGGTGACGGGCTGGTGCGCCAGCCGGAAGATCAGGTCGACCTGCTGGCCGAGGCAGTCGGCCTTCAGCAGCCAGTCCTCGGGCGGCGTGTACACGTTCAGCCCGGCCTCCCGCAGCGCTGCCGAGACGGCCTCGGCGTCCTCGGGCCGGATGCAGAAGTCGACGTCGTGCTGGAGGTTCTGGGTGCCGCCGTGCGCGTAGACGGCGACGCTGCCCGCCAGCGCGAACGGCAGCCCGGTCCTCTTCAGCAGCGATCCGACCTGCTTGGCCGCCTGGAGGATCGCCTGGTTGCGGTCGAGGGGAAGCTCCTCCTCCCCGTGCCCCCCGCTGTGCGGGACGGGTACCGTCCGTCCCGCCACCCGGAGTTCGGACACGCCGGCGCGCTGGTCGAGAGCGTGATCGTCGGCGGGCTGCGTCATCGTCGGTCCCCTCTGTCGCTTTTCCCGGCACCTCGGTTCGCGGCCGGTCCCCCCGGCCGCCGGGTGACCTCACGGGTACCCGGCGGCCGGGCGTCGACACGGGAGCGCGTCGCGGCGCGGCCCGGGTTCAGCCGGTCCGGGGACGCCACTCGAACATCAGCAGGGTCGCGTCGTCGCGCAGCCGGTCCGCCTGGGCGTCCAGGATCGAGTGGATCAGCCGGCGCAGCGTCTCCGGCGCCAGCTCGCCGCCGGCCGTGGCCCGGATGACGTAGTCCCCGAACCGCTCCAGACCCATCAGCTTCGCCTCGCGGGTACGGGCCTCGGTGATCCCGTCGGTGTACATCAGCACCCGGTCGCCGGGCTCCAGGCTCATCTCGTGCACCCGGCGCGGACCGGCCGCGAACTGGGACGGCAGTCCCATGGGCGGGTCGGCATCCCGCTCCAGCGCCTCGACCAGCACCCGCTCGCCGCGGATCAGCAGCGGCGCCGGATGCCCGCAGTTGCTCCACCGCAGCAGCCCGGTGGCCAGGTCGAGCTGGGCGATGACGGCGGTGCAGTACTTCTCCGGCAGCCACCGCGCGAGCGCCTCGTCCACGGAGCGCACCAGCTCGGGCAGGTCGGCGCCGGTGCGCCGGGCGTTGCGGCAGGCGGCCAGCGACACCGCGCTGGTCAGCCCGGAGGCCAGATCGTGCCCCATCGAGTCCAGGACCGCGACGTGCAGGGTCGTCTCGGTCAGCGAGTGGTCGAAGGCGTCGCCGCCGATCTCGTACGCCGGTTCCAGGACGGCCGTCGACACCACCTGGCCGTCGCCGATGGTGCGCGGCGGCAGGAAGGCCCGGAGCATCTCGGAGGGCAGCTGCATCCGCTCGGTGCGGGTACGCCGGACGAAGGAGTCCTCGAACGCCCGCTTCGAGGTGATCATCATGGCGAGCAGCGAGGCCAGGGCCCGGCCCCGGGTCAGCGCGCCCGCGGTGAGCGCGGGCTGGTTCACGGCGAGCACCCCGAGCCGCTCGGCGCCGTCCAGCAGCGGATACCAGGCGGTGACCCCGCCGCCCTCCGCCTCCTCCACCCGCAGGGACTGCGTCCGGTAGGCCCAGCCGGCCAGCGACCCGTCGACCGGCAGCGAGTTGGCCACGTCGGTGTGGGGCACGAGGTGGCGCTGCTGGAGGTCGACGAGGTACACCACGGCGTGCTGGAGACACAGCGCCTTCGCGCAGCGCGCCACCGCGGTCGACAGGTCCATCGTCAGGTGTTCCGGATCGGCGAGGAACTCGTGCAGCCGCACGTCGCCCGGCTCTTCCGCCGACACCTCGGCTCCCCTCGTCGCGATCGGGTCGGTCCACGTTCCGCGCCAGTCTGGCACCGCCCGCCGCACCCCGCGCGGCGAGCGCCGCGGACGCTTCGGCCGCCGCCGACCGGGGCACGCGGTGACCCGTACGACACCCGAGCCGAGGAACGGTGCCGCGATGACCGAGTACGAACGTTCCCGCACCATGCCCGCCGCGGCGGGGGAGGTCTTCGAGCGGGCCGCGGACGCCGGGCGGCTGGACGGCTGGCTCCCCCGCGACCTGCACGTCCGCGTCGACGACCCGCCCGCCGTCACCGTCCGCGAGGACCGCACCGGTGAGGACACCGCCGCGCTGCTGCGCGCCCGACCCGAGCAGCTCCGGCTGGAGTGGGGCACCCGCGACCAGGGCTCCTACGCCGGCTGGCTCCAGGTCGCGGGCATCGACGACGCGAGCAGCGAGGTGACCGTCCACCTGTCCTTCTTCGACGACCGCCACGATCCGGGCCGTACGGCGGTGGACGACGCCCTGGAGACCAGCCTGAGCCGGCTCCGGGACGAGGTCTCGCGTCCCTGACCGTCAGCAGTCGGGCACGCCGTCGATCTTCTCGCCGCCCCTGAGGTACAGGTTGCTGACCCAGGCGATGTCGCTGCCGGCGAACTCCTGCACCGCCGTCCACCAGCTGTTGCCGCCGACGGCCGGGTCCTCGACGTACTCGCCCTGGGTCTGGCAGACCGCGTCCAGCCAGTACCGCGACCGGACGGCGAGGACGTTGGACGAGGTGTTCGGCCGGTCGCGCAGGTTGACGTCCGTGGCCCAGATGTAGACGTCGGTGAGGGCCGGGTCGCCGCCGGCCGGCGCGGCGGGCGCGGCCTGGGCGGTGGCGGCGAGCGCCCCGACGGTGAGCGCGG
>NZ_JAVRHI010000396.1:0-83839 GCF_034105845.1 Streptomyces sp. CRN 30
AGGTCTTGTCCACGCCTTTGATCTGGCGAGTTTCGATAGCCTCGATCAGCGCGGCCCCGTGATGGGGATAGACCACGGTGTCGCCAACCTTGAACGTCATGTGACAGGTACCCCTTCCGTGGCTATCCAGGGTAACACGGATACGGCGTCTTCTGAATGGCGTTTTCGCAGGTCAGGGCATATCTCGGGGCTTGACAACAGCAACAGGAACGTGCTTCGGACGGCGAACGGAACAGGGTATTCGCAGGTCGGAGCGTCTCTGCAGGCGGGGTGAAACGCGTACGTTACACACATCCGGAGCTTGCCGGAGACGCCCGAACGTCCCGTTATGTCCGCCTCCATGTGTGCGACGTGCGCTACTCCGTTCGGCGACCTGAGTCGGGTACGAGCCGAATCCGGAATTGATCAAGCCACATGTTGTTCCAGCCGTTGTGCGACCGCCGTAACCGGCACTCACGACGTGGCCGTTCTCGCCGCCGATCTTCCGGTCGCCGTTCCGGACGCGTATCTCCTCGGTGATCGCCCGGTGATCGATTTTCTGGTCCCGTCCCGCATTCCGCACCGGAAATCCGCAGGGCGGATGCCCGGGACACCGCCGCCGCTAATGCGAATGGCGGACGGCAGGCTTCGCCGACATCCATCCGAACGAGCGGGCCCGATGCGCGAGAGGGAGCAGTGACGCGAAATCGCGTGCCCCTGCCCGGGGGAAGCCGCACTCTTGGGGAGGGTCGGGTGCCGCGCCCGGGGGACGGCTCGGTAACCTGAGGCCGCTGACCAACCCTTAGGGCGGCTTTACCTCGGTACGGCCGCCCGCCTCCCGTACCGCCCACGTTCAAGGAGTTGCCGCCGCCGTGAGCAGCAGCCTTCGACGCGGCGCCCTCGCCGCCGCCGCCATCGCGTTCTCGATCGCCTCGCTCGCCGCGTGCGGTGCCGGCCACAACGCCCAGTCGTTGAACATCGTGCCGGACCAGGCCATGACCGCCGTCGGTGACATCAAGGTCCAGAACGCAGTCGTCATCACCCAGCCCGACCGCGAGTCGACGGGTCCGGCGGTCGTCTCCGCGACCCTGTTCAACAACGGCAGGAGCGACCAGACGATCGACTCCATCACCGTGGACGGCACCGGCAAGACCGCCGAGATCCACCCCGCGGAGGGCAGCGGCAAGCTGACCGTCCCGGCCGGCGGCCACGTCGTCCTCGGTGGTGAGGGCAACGCCGCCGCGGTACTCCCGAGCAGCCGTGAGGCCATCCAGGACGGCAACGCCCAGGAGATCACGTTCAACTTCAGCGAGACCGGTGAGGTGAGCCTGCCCGCGCTCGTCGTCCCGGCCGAGAGCTACTTCACCGGGTGGGGCCCGAGCGAGGTGCCCGACGCCGCCGCCTCGCCCTCCGAGTCCGGTGCGCCCTCCGAGTCCGGTGCGCCCGTCGAGACGCCGTCCGACTCCGCGTCCGCCTCCGCCTCGGCGGGCGAGACCGGCGACGCGGACCCCGACGTGCGGCCCTCCGGCTCCGACCCGCGCGACGGCGAGTGATCCACCGTACGGCGCCCGCGCGGCGCCGTACGGGCGAAGGGCGGCACCCCCGTGTGGGGGTGCCGCCCTTCCTCTTGCCTCGGTGCCTCGGTGCCTCGGACCGTACGTCCCTCGGACCGTGCGTCCCTCGGACCGTACGTCCGTGCGTCCGTGCTGGCGGGTGCGTCCGGTCTACGGCTCGAACTTGTAGCCCAGGCCGCGCACGGTCACCAGGTAGCGGGGCGCGCCCGGGTCCGGCTCGATCTTGGCGCGCAGCCGCTTGACGTGGACGTCGAGGGTCTTGGTGTCGCCCACGTAGTCGGCGCCCCACACGCGGTCGATGAGCTGCATGCGGGTCAGGACGCGGCCGGCGTTGCGCAGCAGCATCTCCAGCAGGTCGAACTCCTTGAGCGGGAGGTCGATCTTGGAGCCCGCGACCGTGACCACGTGCCGGTCGACGTCCATGCGGACCGGACCGGCCTCCAGCGCGGCCGGGGCGACCTCCTCGGGCTCTCCCCGGCGGCGCAGTACGGCACGGATGCGCGCGACCAGCTCGCGCGAGGAGAACGGCTTGGTGACGTAGTCGTCGGCTCCTATTTCCAGGCCCACGACCTTGTCGATCTCACTGTCCTTGGCGGTGACCATGATCACCGGGACGTTGGAGCGGCCGCGCAGCTGGCGGCAGACCTCGGTGCCCGGCAGGCCGGGCAGCATCAGGTCGAGGAGGACGAGGTCGGCGCCGTTGCGCTCGAACTCGTCGAGGCCGTCGGGGCCGGTGGTCGCGATGGCGACCTCGAAGCCCTCCTTGCGGAGCATGTAGGACAGGGCGTCGGAGAAGGATTCCTCGTCCTCGACGACGAGCACTCGGGTCACGGAAGGACCTCCGGGGCGGGAAGCGATGCGTACGGGGATGGTTCGTGGGACTGCCCGTCCTCGTCGTCGAGGCGGGGCTGCTGTTGCGTTCGGTCGCGGGCCGCACCCGCCTCCGGCAGCCTCAGGGTGAACGTGGAGCCCTGACCCTCGGAGCTCCACACCGTGACCTCCCCGCCGTGCGAGGCGGCCACGTGTTTGACGATCGCGAGCCCGAGGCCCGTACCACCGGTGGCACGGGAGCGGGCCGGATCGACGCGGTAGAAGCGCTCGAAGATACGCTCCTTGTCCTTGTCCGAGATGCCGATGCCCTGGTCGGTCACCGCCACCTCGATCAGTTCGCCGCCCGGTGCGGACACCCGGCGCGCGGCGATGCCGACGCGGGTACGGGCGGGAGAGTAGTTGACGGCGTTCTCGACGAGGTTGCCGAGGGCGGCGGCGAGCTGGCCGCGGTCGCCCCACACGTGCAGGTCCGCCGTCCCGCCGGCCGCCATGGTGATCTGTTTGGTCCCGGCCTGGTGGCGGCACCGGTCGATGGCCTCGGCGACGAGCTCGTCGACGCGCACCGGCTCGGCGTCCTCCAGCGGGTCGTCGTTCTGCACCCGGGACAGGTCGATGAGCTCCTGCACCAGGTTGGTCAGTCGGGTGGCCTCTATCTGCATGCGGCCGGCGAAGCGCTGCACGGCCTCCGGGTCGTCGCTGGCGTCCATGACGGCCTCGGAGAGCAGGGAGAGCGCGCCGACCGGGGTCTTCAGCTCATGGCTGACGTTGGCCACGAAGTCGCGCCGTACGGCCTCGATGCGACGGGCCTCCGTCAGGTCCTCCACCAGCAGCAGCACCAGCCGGGAGCCGAGCGGCGCGACGCGCGCGGACACGGCGAGGGCCTCGCCGCGGCCGGTGCCGCGCCGCGGCAGGTCCAGCTCGACCTGGCGTATCTCACCGTCCCGGCGGGTGTCCCGGGCCATCTGCAGCATCGGCTCGACGGCCAGCCGCCCGCCGCGCACCAGCCCGAGGGCGTACGCGGCGGAGCTGGCCTTGACCACGGAGTCCGCCTCGTCGAGCACGACGGCGGAGGAGCGGAGCACGGACAGCACGGTGTCGACGCCGGGCGGCAGCACCGGGTCGGTGTGCAGCGAGGACCGGGTCGGACGCTTCTGCTCGCGCTCACTGAAGCGGAATGCCAGCACGGCGATCACCCCGGTGAGCAATCCGGCGATCGCCGCCACTGCGGCGACCGCCGCGTTCACGTCCATGCGTCCAGGTTAGGCACGAGATCGCGCCCGTCCACAGCCATCCGAGTGCGACCTGAAGCACTCGTCGCCCAGAGTTCACCTTGGAGCCAGTGGTGATTCATTTGGGATGCCGGAAACGGACGCGTGCGGGGCCGAACGTGGGAGCGTGGGGTTCCAGGGGCCGTGTTCCGGCCGGGGCTCGCACCGGGGGGTGACACCGGGACCTGCACCGGAGTGACACCGGGGCCTGCACCGGCGGAGCTGTCGCGGGCGATACCCACCGGAATCCGGGAACCCGATAGCCGACACAAAGAGGAAGAGAGACCCCAGATGCGGGACGCGTACCACGAGGAACTGGACTCGATCGGCGAGAGCCTGGTCGAGATGGCCCGGCTGGTCGGGTCGGCGATCGGGCGCGCCACCACGGCGATCCTCGACGGCGACCTGAAGCTGGCGGAGCACGTCATCGAGGCCGACAAGAAGGTCGACGACCTGCAGCACGAGCTGGAGGCGCGCGCGATAGCCCTGCTGGCCCGTCAGCAGCCGGTGGCCACGGACCTCCGCATCGTCGTGACCTCGCTGCGCATGAGCGCGGACCTGGAGCGTTCGGGCGACCTGGCCCAGCACGTGGCGAAGCTGGCCCGGCTGCGCTTCCCGCAGCGCGCGGTCCCGCAGGACCTGCACGCCACGATCCTGGAGATGGGCCAGCTCGCCCAGCGGCTGATGGCGAAGGCCGCCGAGGTCATCGTCACCAAGGACGTGGACCTGGCGCTGCAGCTGGAGCAGGACGACGACGAGATGGACCTGCTGCACCGCACGCTGTTCCAGCACCTGATCGACGACCGCTGGAAGCACGGCATCGAGACGGCCGTCGACGTGACCCTGCTGGGCCGCTACTACGAGCGTTTCGCCGACCACGCGGTGTCGGTCGCCAAGCGGGTGGTGTACCTGGTGACGGGTGAGCACGCGGACGACCTCCAGGCGGACGTCCAGTCCGGCATCCAGCCGGTCACGGGGGTCGAGGGGGCCTGAGCCACCACGCGGCGGAGCCCCCGTGCGCCGCCGCGTGCGCCGTTCCCGCTCCGGGTCGGAGGGGCATTCCATGGAGTGTGGGCCGTGGGGTGTGGGCACGCCGCTCCGCGCTTCGTACTCCGCGCCTCGTGCTCCACGTTCCATGCTCCTTGCTCCATCCCTCACCCTCCGTCCGAGAAGGGACCCGGACCCATGGCCGAACCCACCATCCCCGACCCCGTCCAGGCACGCGAGACGCAGCAGCCCGCCGACGCCAGGACCCTGCCGGTCCTCGGCGCCTGCGGCTGCGGCTCGGGCTGCGGCTGCGGCTGCCAGTCGGGAGGCCCTTGCCAGTGCGGCTGACCGTACGTGTCCGTACGGCTGAGGCCGTGGGGCCGACGGTGTACGTAGTGGAGGGCCCCGGGAGTGTTCCGGGGCCCTTCTTCTGGGAGCAGCATGGGGGCAGGAGTCCGTCCCGAGTAAGGAGGTGGAGGGAGCCATGGCGAAGTACATGGACGTCCACCACGGAATGCAGGGCATCACGGCCGATCAGCTCCGCGAGGCCCACGAGGCCGACCTCGCCGTGGAGAAGGACGAGGGCGTGCACTTCGAGAGGACCTGGGCGGACCCGCGGTCCGGCACGGTCTTCTGCCTCTCGGAGGCGCCCTCGGCCGAAGCGGTCCAGCGTGTGCACGACCGCGCCGGTCACAAGGCGGACGAGCTGTATCCGGTGCCGTTGACGATGTGAGCCGTCGGTCCGGCCGTGCCGCTGCCGCGGGTGCGCATCGCTCGGGGCCGCGATACTCGGACGGAAATGAGTATGTGCGCGCTGGTCGGGCCACAGGGCGGACCGAGACGCTGGGGGCATGGAACAAAGACGACCGGGACTCGCGTCCCGACTGCTGACCTACCTCGTGCCGGCCGTGGCGGCGTCCGCCCTGTGGGCCGCCTGGCTGGGCTGGGACCAGCACCATGACGTACAGCCCGACGGCTCGGTGACGGGCCCGTACGAGGCGTGGCAGGTGATCGGGCTGGCCCTGACCCTGCTGGCACCGGTGTACTGGGCGGTGTCCCGGCACCGCAACGCGGCCGCCGCGCTCGGCGTTCCGGTCGGCCTGGCCGTCGCCGCGGCCTACGACTGGTCGGACGACGCCAGCGGCCTCTTCGCGATCGGCGTGGGCATCCTGCTGCTGGGCAGCCTCGCGGCGACCGCCGCCGTGTCCGCCGTGATCGCCTCGGTGAAGCGGGGAGGTCCTCCGACGGTCGCCGTCGCCGAGTGAGCGGCGGGCACGCTACGCGCGCCTGTCCCGCCTACGGCGCCGCAGCGGCGCCGTCACCCACATCGTCAGTCCGATGACGGACAGGAGGACCGTCCCCCCGATGACCGTGGGGACGGCCACCATGAGGAGGAGACCAACAAGCAGCTCCGCCCATGTGGGTTCCTCTTCCATCGAGCTTCCTCCCTGCCCTGCAAAAAGGGGACACAGTGTTGCTGCCTCTGATGGGCGTGCTGCTGCTCATCGCTCTGGCCACTGCGGCGGCGGGCATCGTGACCGTCGTCCTGATGCTGAACGCCCCGCCCCTGCCACCGGCCCGATTTCTTGCGGTCCTCAGTCTGACCTTCAGCTCTTCGGCTGTGACGCTGTACTGCTACGGCTGGTTCTCCATCGCCTTCGGAGCACCGTTCCCCGACCTGTGCGAGAGCCGGAGCGTCTCCGGTGCCGACTTGACGAGCATCGAGGAGGCGTACTGGCCGCTGCGCAGCGCCTGCGTCTACGCCGACGGCTCGACGGTGGAGCACGTCTCCTCGTCGATCACCGCGCTTGTCTGCGTACTGGCAGGTCTCGCCGTCGTGGCGGGTTGTGCGGGCGCGGCGTTGCGCGGTCGGGGGCGGTCACACCGGTTGCGCACGGTTCTGGGGGACGACGCCACCGGGCGGGACCGGTCACTGAAGTAGCCGCAGTACCTCTGCGATCACTGTGCGCATACGTGGTCCCGGCCGGTCGAGGACGGCCTGGACGTCCATGACGCGCGGCTGAGGCCGACCGGACATCGACCATTGCTGGGGTGCGTGAGCGGCGGCCGGCCGTTACTCCAGCCACACCCCGTCGCGCATGATGACCCTCCCGCGCAGTTCCGGCTCGCCGCGCCAAGCGCGCACGGTCCTCGGGATCACGCGTACGTACAGGAAGGCGCCGTCTTCCGCGCGTGGATCCCACCCGAACTTGTGGGCGAACGCCTCCGCCGCGCCATCGGGCACTACCTGGTCCGGGAACCACTCGGCCTCACCTTGGAGGAGCACCACGTCGAAGGTGTCCGGCAGCGCCAGGCGCACGCGCGGCTCTTCGCGGACGTTCCGTGCGGTCACGGAAGTGGCGCTGGTGCACATCCACACTGCTCGCCCGTCCCACAGGAACCACAGCGGCACCTGATGCGGCCCGTGCTCAGGGTGAGCCGTCGACACCCATACGTCCCGTTCGCTGACGAGTCGCTCCAGAGCATCGCGCCTACGCTCCGCCGTCTGGCGACGGACGGTTCCCGTGGTCTCGGTGTCCATGAGGACGGAACCTAGCCAAGCGGGCGCGAAGCGCGCCTGAGGCGCAGGACCTACTTCCGACGACCGATACACCGGGTCAGGGCTGGTACCAGTGGAGTTGGCCATGGTCGAGCGGCGGTGCCACAGGGTCAGCGAGATGGCGGCTGGGTGTGAGGCGGCGCGGGTCGGGCGTGACCGGGGCCGGCAGTGACCGACTGCTACCAGTGGCTCTGGCCTCGAAAAGCCCCCTGCCTACGGAGAACCCGCAGGCAGGGGGCTTACGCGTACGTGCTTACTTCTTCTTGCCCTGGGTCTTGTCGGGGATCTTGGGGAGCTGGGTTTTTGCTGGTCGGGGAGGGTGAGCCCGTGCGCCTGGTGGTCGTCGTTGGTCGTTATTGGCTGCTGTCGAGCGACCTCGGACGGCCCAGGGACGGCCCAGCTTCGCCGTGGTCGACGACGGCGGGCTCCCTCGATGCGGCCCGCCTGAACCTCAGTTGGCGACAGTCAGCCACGACGGCGAGGACGCCGACCGACCAGGCGCGCGTGTGCCTCGCTGCACCACAACTGGACTCAGCCACGCCGCTGGCGCCGTTGATCAGAGCAAGACATGGCGTCCAGCCCGTGACGACGGTGCCAGAGCACTCAGCTTGGGAAGCTCAGGTGGTCTGAGGTTGCGCATCCGCCTGCCCTGCGGCGGGGCAGCAGTGCACTCCAGCCCATCGCCGCCCTGACCCCCGGTGTCTCCCGCGCCTCCACGTGCCATCTGACACGTGGCCAGCACGGACGACAGCTGGACTGCGTTGACGATCCTTGTTGGCGCAAACCACCACTCGAGCCTCTGTGTCTGTGGCAGGATTATGCAGTTGAGACCTGGCCATCGGGGGGAACCATGGAACTTGTCCATCTCGCTGACGCGGCGGCGGCCGCCTACGTGACGGGCCTCTCTACGCACGCGGCAGCGGCTACAGACGCCGCGGCCCGATCATGGTTCGAGCGACTTCGCACGTTCCTGACATCACGTAGCAGCATCGCCCTGGCATTGGGGTCAGACGAGGAGAATCTCTCCGCTGCAATCTTGAGAGCACTGCGGGAGAACCCCGAGGACGCCCAGGAGCTGGAGCAGCTTCTTTCTAGGCCGGGCTCGAAGATTGAGGGTGCCGGAACAGTCTACGGTGACGTGACACTCAGGGGTAAGTATGTCGCAGGTCGCGACATACGATTCGACCGCCAGTAAGAAGCCCACCCATGCTCAAACGCTGGAGTCGGCTGCGCAAAAAAGGCGGAAGTAACGGCGCGAAGACGATATATGGAGATGTCGAAATATCGGGCCACTTTGCCGCAGGTAGAGACATCAAAATCCGTAAGCTGGCAGCCAACTTGCCCAGCCTCTGGCGTGAAAGTCGAGCCGACAAAGTACGCCAACGACTAGTGACTGCACTGCTGCCGCAGTGGCTTGCCGAAGAGGACCTGTGGTCCGGAGATGATGGTCCAGAGTTCCCGGTTACGGCGAGATATGGCGTGGGATATGTTGCGCACCCGCGCAGAGAGATTGCGACTCTTCCCGGGGCAACCAGCGGTAAGTATATATCAGGCACTGAAGCGGCCTATGCTTTCGAATCATCCCTAGGGCGCCTGCTTGTGCTCGGTGAGCCCGGGGCCGGTAAGACTTACATTATTCGTCGTGTTATGCGGCACTCCCTAGAAAGGGCTAAGGAAAACCCGCATGATCCCATCCCATTCTACCTCCATGTCTCATCGTGGCTGGGGCCCCGACGGGACATAAAAGAGTGGGTTATTGACACACTTAACCGACAGTACGGGATTCACGAGCAGTATCTTCAGAGCTGGTTCGCGGACGGGGAACTAGCTCTCTTCATTGACGGCCTTGACGAACTTGGCCTTCGCCAGCGCCGGGAATGCATAGTTGCACTTAACAAGTTCCTATCCAGCTATCCGAACCTGGAAGCAGTCGTAGCGTGCAGGAAGAGAGAATATGAAGATGCCAGGAAGTTCCTCGCGCTGCGCGGATCGATTGATTTAAATCCGATCAAAGTGCAGGACCTGGTAGGCGCCGTAAGCACTTTTGGTCCGGATTTCGAGCAGCTCCTGAAGGGAATCCAAGGCAGTCGCGCATTTCGCTCCTTGTTGCAGAATCCTCTTTTCCTCCGTCTGGCGTTGATCACCTATCGCAATGCTGAAGCGATTGGCGTTACTGAGTCGCGCGACATCGAGTCAGCTTTGCTGAGGGAGTACATATCACACTGCGAGAAACGCGCAAATCTCAACCTACATGGCCCTGTCCAGACTTCTTGGCTAGCGAGTATTGCCCAGACACTGAGAGTGCGGAAGCTCGTTGCCTTTTATCCAGACCGGACGGTGGTCGAACACTTCCCTGCAACCCTTGAGCCTACTCTAAAAAGAGCAATGCTTTGGTCATGTTTTTTAGCATTCATTGTTCCGACCATTGCGGTTCGCTTCGTCATGACCGCCTCGGCTGAAGAGTCGACTGTTCGACCCGTATACTGGGCTCTCACATTCCTTTTTCCTCTCACCTTTGGCTACCTAGCAGTCAAAATAGCTAAGGACGAGTTGCCGTTATCCCCAGTATCTCGCACGACGGCGGCGCGAAAGAATGTGAAGCTGTTCTTCAAGCGACTGATTGCCGTATTCGTTGCTCAAGGAATCGTTGCAGCTCTACTAATTCCGTTTGCGGGTAATGCTACAGTCGACACTATCGTTGTAATCGGATTCCCTTGCTCGATGATGTGGCCTCCAATGCGCATGATCTGGTCCTCAGAGCGGGCCGAAAGATCACGCATGCCCCTCTTCCCGGGAGAGGAGTTGGCAAGCCTGCGGCGGGCGGCGTTGACTGTGGGCCTTCTTGTTGGCGGCGGTTTCTACGCCTGCGTAAGTTTGTCGATGTACGCTCTATACCCGGCTCTCGAGTCAGCCTTGCTCTTTCAGCCTGGTGTCAACACCCTGTTTTATGCTGTACCCATTGGCCTGCTTGCCGCCCTGAAGAATGGTGGCGCTGACCTGATTAGGCGCCATCTGTGCATGGCAATCATGGTACGAAGGGGACTCCTCCCTAAAAGGTACTTCAAGGTACTTGAGTCTCTGCGGAAGTCATCAATCTTGATTCCCCGTCTGGGCTCATTTGAGTTCCGTCACCTGATGGTTCGCGACTACCTGGCTAAGAAAGCGCCAGACAATCTGGTTCCGCGTCGCAATATTTCGCTTGTTGATGACCGTGATGCTGATTCTCGATGGACATGAGAGGTCGACGGAACGGCTTTGAGCTGGAGCTGCTTTGGCGCGAGTGGTCATGGTCCCATAAGCTTCCGGCGCGTCGGGCAGTCTGTGGACCTGCCCGCTAAAGCACGACGTTGGGGCCATGATCTGCAAGGCTCGCGCCGCAGTGGTACTCAAAGCCATGGAGCCGATCGCCCTAGGCCATGTATCGAAAGTGGATCTTGGGTTGTGCATGATCACAGATCATGGGTCGGGGAGATCTCACAGACGAACAGTGGGCGGTGCTGGAAACACTGTTGCCGAAGGGTGCCAGGGCGGGGCGGCCACCGATCTGGCCTCGACGGCAACTGATCGACGGCATACGGTTCCGGGTCCGAACCGGAGTGCCGTGGCGAGACATCCCGGTCGGATACGGACCGTGGAACCGGGTCTACGACCTGTTCCGCCGGTGGCAGCGGGACGGCACATGGCACCGGATCCTCACCCGGCTCCAGTCCCCGGCCGACGCGAAAGGCGCGATCACGTGGGAACTGAGCGTCGACTCCACAGTGTGCCGCGCTCATCAGCATGCGGCCGGGGCCCGCAAGCAGGGTGATTTGCAGAAGGAACCACCGGGCGGTGTGTTCACCGAGCCGAATGATCACGGGTTGGGACGCTCGCGCGGCGGGTTCACCACCAAGCTGCACCTGGCCGTCGAGCAAGGCCAGAAGCCTATGTCGATCGTGGTGACCGCCGGGCAGCGCGGGGACTCACCGCAGTTCGAACCCGTGCTGGAGAAGGTTCGCGTGCCTCGCATCGGGCCGGGCCGGCCACGCGTCCGCCCCGATCGCGTGCGGGCCGACAAGGCGTACGCCTCCCGCAAAAACCGCGCCTACCTGCGCCGACGCGGGATCCGCTGCACCATCCCCGACAAGGCAGACCAGGCACGCAACCGCCAGAAGCTCGGCTCCCGTGGCGGCCGGCCGCCGCATTTCGATCCGGCCGACTACCGCGAGCGCCACGCGGTCGAGTGTGGGATCAATCGCCTCAAGCGACACCGAGCCGTGGCCACGAGATACGACAAACTCGCCGTCCGCTACGAAGCCACTGTGCTGGTCGCGGCGATCAACGAATGGATATGAATGGCTCCGGCGTACTCATAATCGCTAGCCTCACCGGCTATGAAGCAGCGCCAGCAGAAGAAGCTCTCCCGCCACCTCTTCGAAGCAGTCCTGGCAGGTGACGCCATGCGCACGAAGGCCCTGCTGCGCAGTGGAGCGAGTCCAGAGAGACGGAACAGTGACGGCACCACTCCGCTGTACCTGGCTTCAGTGCAGGGCGAAGCCGAGATAGCTCGTTTGCTCATCGAAGCCGGGGCTTCTCCCGACACCGAAAGCAGCGGCCTCGGCTCTGAGGGCACACCGCTCTGCGCAGCCGCCTGCTGGGGGCACACCGAAACGATCCGGCAGTTGTTGACGCATGGCGCCGATCCCAACCTTCGCGAAGACCACGGCACAGGCAAGTCCCCGCTGGACTGGGCGAACAGCGGCCCTCACCCTGACACTGCCGAGATCCTTCGGGCAGCAGGGGCGCAACCGGCAACTCACCCAACTCCGTAGCTAGCGCGCCTCAGCACTCACTTTCGTAACAGGGCCTAGCGGCGACCTATCCCTCCTCTGGCATCAGGCGGCTGATGGCTATGCGCGCGGCACGGACGCCGGCCGGGCTGGAGCGGGGCGGAGACAGGAGCGCAGGCCCGGCCGGGGGCCGGGCCGCGCGCGGGGAGCGGAGCGAGCCGCCTTGAACCAGTAGAGAAGGTTGTAACTCAGTCGGCAGCGCTGGGCCGTTCAGCTTCACCTGAGCTATGAGCGTCCGGCTCCGCCTGGTCTTGGTCGTGAGGGTTGTGGTGCACGGCGCGGAACTCGTCGAGCAGCTCGAAGAACTCCTTCAGGGCGGGTCTGTTCTCCTGCTTCGCTACTCGCTCGATCTCGGCAGCCCAGCGCAGAGAACTGTGGTAGCCCAGTCGTTGCCACAACCACTCCGAGAAGGGTGCTGAGCCCCCGGGAGTCCAGAAGTCGAAGGGCTCCTCGATGTCGTGCACTCCGAGGGCGACGCGGTAACCGGTGAGCATGGAGTCCAGGTGCAGCAGCGAGCTGCGGTGGACCCACATGCCGGGACGCAGCCGTATCTCATCCAGGAAGTCGTACACACCAGAAAGCTCAGCGAGCTGCCTGGGCGCGGATCTTGCTACATCGGCCTCCGTCATGCGAGCACCCTAGTGAGAACAGGGTGCAGTCGAGGTACGGCTGCGGCGGATCGATCGTCAGCGGGGATGGCCTTCTGGGCCTGGGCCCGTGTAGAGCTCCGCGGTGACCGTGTAGCCGTCCTGGCTGTCGTGAACCACGACCCGGTGCGCGACCACGCTGACCATGTTCAGGCCCCGGCCGTGTACAGCGTCGTCTCCAGGGTGCTCCGCCTTCGGGGCGCTGTCCGCGCCTCCCTCGTCCGTCACGGACAAGGCGATCACCTGCGGGGACACCGCGAGCGAGAGGTAAAAGCTTCCGTGTTCCCGGCCGCTTGCTGTGTGGAGGATCGCGTTGGAGCTCAGCTCGCTCACGATCAGGGCGGCCTCTTCTGCCAGTGGGGAGTCCCGCAGGATGTCCCGCGTCCAGCGGCGGGCCCGGCTCACCTCTTCCGGGAAACCTGGGCAAGTGAGGCCCCAGACTCGGGCAGTGCTCGTATACTCGTGCATACAAGTTCCTTCGTGCTGGTAGGCCGCCATGTGCAGCGGGATCGGGCTAGACGAGTTTCACGCCGTCGTGCGCGCGGACGGCCGGCGGGGACATCGCATCGAGTGCGTCCAGGACGCGGATCGCGTACGCCTCTTCGGCGAGCTCCATGACCTCTTCGCGGGTGGCCCAGCGCAGTGCGCGGGTCTCGTCCCCGGTGGTGGGTTCGCCGTCGACAGCCTGACAGCGGAAAACCAGCGAGACGATCAGGCCGGTCATGTTCTTGTAGACACCGGTCAGGGTCGCCGGGAGCTCGATCTTGATGCCGGTCTCTTCGAGGACTTCGCGCTGGAGGGCCTCGGGGATGGTTTCCTCGCGTTCGAGGATGCCGCCCGGGGGTTCCCAGTGGCCGTTGTCGCGGCGCTTGATCAAGAGGGCCCGGCCCTGGTCGTCGACGATGACTCCGGCGACGCTCACGGAATGCGGACGGTCAGCGGTCACGTTCCTCGGCCCTCTCGGCTGGCTAGGCTCTCCACCGTAGCAACAGCACTCGCCCACTCGTCTAGATACCTAAAGGAGTAAGCGTGACGTCTCTATCGAGCCACCTCGGCGCCCTCGACCCCACGAGTGATCGTGCGGTCTTCCGGCAGATCGCCGACCAGCTGCGCGAGGCCATCGACCGCGGGCGATTCAGTGAGGGCGAGAAGCTGCCCTCGGAGGCCGAGCTGGTGGAGCACTACGGGGTGTCCCGGATGACGGTGCGGAACTCCTTCTCCGTTCTCCAGGGTGAGGGCCTGGTCCATGCCGAGCACGGCAAGGGTGTGTTCGTGCGGCCCCGGCCGCCGGTGCGGCGGCTCGCCTCCGACCGATTCGCCCGCCGCCACCGCGAGCAGGGGAAGTCCGCGTTCATCGTGGAGGCCGACGCCGTAGGCAGTCACCCGAAGGTGGACAGCCTGGAGGTGAAGGAGGAGAAGGCCGGCCAGGACATCTCCACCCGCCTCGGGTCCGTGCGGCGGGTACTCGCCCGGCGGCGCCGGTATCTCCTCGACGGCCGGCCTGTGGAGTTCGCCACCTCCTACCTCCCGCTCGACATCGCCCGCGGCACGCAGATCGCCGAGCCCAATCCGGGTCCCGGCGGCATCTACGCCCGGCTGGAGGAACTCGGTCACCACCTCGACCACTTCGAGGAGGAGATCCGGGCCCGGATGCCCTCGCCCGCCGAGGTCAAGACGCTCCAGCTCGCCTCCGGCGTGCCCGTGATCCACCTGATCCGTACCGCCTACGACACCGAGAACCGGGCCGTGGAAGTCTGCGACACGGTCATGGCAGCAGACGCATACGTCCTCTCCTACCAGCTCCCGGCAACGTGATCACATGAGCGGGAAGGTGTCGGCGCTAGGCGGTGGGGTCCGCCGCGACCTTTGCCTCGGAGGGCCCGAACGTGGAGCTGATGTTGTTCCACATGAACTCCTTCCGCCACTCCGACGTGCCGGCCGCCCAGCCGAGGAGCGCCCGGAGCACCTTCTCCTGCGAGATGGTCTGCGTCTGGTAGTGCTCGGCTGCAACGCCGTCCCGGTACTCGAGCTGGTACGTGTTGTTCTGGCGCAACAGAACCTGGATGTACCAGTCCCCGGCAAGGTCCTCGTCCTGTCGTTCAACGACCATGTGCTCGTTGTCGCGACTCAGGTTCGCGAGCATGGTGCCTATCGTCGGCTTCGAAGGACGCTTCACTCTGTGACCCCGTGCGCTCATAGCAATCAGCATGACCCGAGCCTGCCTGCAAGGTCTGACAATCGCGGCCTTCGGGCGGCCGTGCGCAGCGGCCTCGTCCAACTCGTACACCCCGACACGCATACTCGTATAGACGAGTGGGCAAGTTGTGTGTCAGAGTGGTCCCCGTTCCCGGCGAGATCGGGTTCGAAGACTGCATCTTGTATAGACGAGTAGACGGGAAGAAGCCTTGCGCACCATCCGTGTGGAGACCTCGGCCGCGACGATCCTGCTGACCGAGGCGCCCGAGCCCAAGGTCCGGGACCGGCAGACGGGCGAGATCGCCAAGGACGCCAACAGCGGAGAGGCGCTGATGACGATCGGCGTCGTCTACATCGAGGAGGGGGAGTCGTCCCTGATCAAGGTGACCGTGCCTGAGAGCGGAGTGTCGGAAGGGCTCCCGCTCGGCTCGCCGGTCTCGCTGCCGGGACTGGTGGCCCGACCCTGGGAGAGCGTGTTCAACGGCCAGCAGCGCCACGGCATCGCCTACCGTGCCGCCGCTGTGACCCCGGCCGCCTTCCCGGCCGCCATGGGGGCCACGGCCTGATGACCGATCTGACGACGCTTCTGGAGGTGGGTGGTCCCGTCGCCGCACTCGGCGGTGGGGCCGCCTACGCCCGGGCCAAGCACCCCGGCGTCTACTGGTCCACGGTCGGCCTGCCGCTCTCCACCGCCCGGCTGCTCAGCTCGTACAGCTCGGTCATGGAAGCCTGCGGACTGACCGTCGCTCCGTCCCGGCTGCGGATGCTGGCGGTGCAGGCCACCACTCGCCGTGAGGTTCGGCCTGTACCGCCGCGTCGCGGCCTCATCCGGCCCACCTCGACCGGGCTGCGGCTTCGGCTGCGGCTCGCTCCCGGGCAGGAACCGGCCGACGTGGCCGCCTCCGCCGAGAGGCTGCGGCACGCCTGGGGCGTCCACGCCGTGTACGTGACCCTGGTCAAGCCCGGCGTCGTGGACCTGCGGCTCGTCGGCTTCGACGTGCTGCGGCGGGTCCGGATGCCGCGCAAGTCGGCGGCCGGGTTCCTGAGGATTCCGGTGGCGCTGCGGGAGGACGCCACGCCCTTCGTACGCGACTACCGGGCCGTGCCGCACGGGCTCACCCTGGGCGCCACGCTCTCGGGCAAGTCCATGTACCTGCGCCACCTCGTCGCCGGACTCGCCCGCCAGCCGGTCGCCCTGGTCGGCATCGACTGCAAGCGTGGCGTCGAGCTGGCGCCCTTCGCCCCGCGGCTGTCGGCGCTGGCCACCGACCCCGATCAGGCCGCCGAGCTGCTGCCCGTGCTCATCAGGGAGATGGAGGACCGCTACGACCTGATCAAGGCCCGGCAGGGCATCGCGCCGGGCACGCCGGACGAGGAACTGACCTCCGACATCTGGGGCCTGCCCGAGCACGAACGCCCGACTCCCATCGTGCTGTTCGTGGACGAGGTGGCCGAACTCTTCCTCACCGCCACGAAGAAGGAGGAGGAACGCCGGGACGAGATGGTCACCCAGCTCATCCGCCTCGCCCAGCTCGGCCGCGCGGCCGGCATCTACCTGGAGGTCTGCGGGCAGCGCTTCGGCGCCGAACTCGGCAGGGGCGCGACCATGCTGCGGGCCCAGCTCACCGGCCGGGTCTGCCACCGCGTGAACGATGAAGCCTCCGCCAAGATGGCGCTCGGCGATATCGCCCCCGAAGCGGTCGCCGCCGCCTGCGCCATCGCGGCCGAACGGCCCGGCCTCGCCGTGGCCGGTGACACCTCCGGCGGATGGTCCCGCATCCGCACGCCGTACCTCTCCCTCGCCGACGCCGCCGAGATCTGCCACGCCTCGGCCCACCTGGTCCCCGACCTGCCCGCGCTCACGCCCTTCCGGCCCGCCGTGCCCGCACGGCCGGTCGCGCCACCGGCCCCGGTCCTCCGGCCGCGTCCGGTGACCGACTGATCTACAACCCCTCTCCACCCGGTCAGCGTGACCGTCTCGCGCCACGTCCCTACCCCTCCCCTGCCCCGAATCCGTAAGGAGCCGCAGAATGCGCGCCCTGCTGGCCCGCGTCGACGCGGTGCTCGTCCAGGCGGTCATCGCCGCCGCGCTGTCCTTCGCCCACCTGCATGACATCGCCCTGGCGGCCGGTCAGGACGGGTGGAAGGCGTGGGCCTACCCGATCTCGGTCGACCTGCTGCTCGTCGCTGCCTGGCGTCGGCTGCGGTCCGGCGACGCGAAGGCGGCCGGGTGGTGCTGGTTCGTCATCGCGCTCGCCGCGTCCCTGGGTGCGAACGTCGCCACCGCCGGGCTGCTTGACATGGACCACGTACCGGCCTGGCTCCGCATCCTCGTCGCAGGCTGGCCCGCGGTCGCCTTCCTCGGCGGCACCCTCCTCGCCCACTCGGCGCCACCCCCGCACAACGAGACCGAGGCCACCGAGGACCAGGGCGAGGAGGAACACAAGGAGGTCGACGCCTCGAAGAATCCCGGCCCCATTGAGGTCGAGGTCCAGGAGGACGCGCCCGTTCCCGCCTTACCGGAGCTCCCGGCGCCACCGGTCAACGAGCCGACACCCGTCCCGGCTCCTCCGCCGGCGGTCCCCGTCCCGGCCGCCCTGGTCGAGCACGCCCGCAAAGTCGCCACCGAGCACCACACCCGCACCGGCAGGGCCATCGACACCCCGACCCTGCGCGCCCGACTCGGCGTCCCCATGCCCATGGCCGACGCCATCGCCGCCCAGCTCTGAAAGGAGACCGACATGAGCGCCAACCGCCGCTTCCGCTCCGTCACCCGCATAGGCCCCGTCCAGGTCGGCACGTCCTACGACGGTCGCGGCCGCGAGAAGCACACTGCCGCCTGCACGGCCCCGCGCTGCGGCTTCTCCGCCGACTACGACAGCCGCGCCGCCGCCGAACTGGCCGCCCGTACCCACCGCTGCCCCGTCCGCTGAAAGGACCCCGCCCCCGTGACCGTCAGCCTGCCGCTCGTCCTCGTCCTCGGCTTCTTCGCCTGGGGAGCGGTCAAGTTCCTCGGCGTCCGCACCTGGGTCGTCGTACTGATCGCGTTGTTCGGCTTCTGGCTCTCGCAGACCTTCATGGCCCCGGCCATCGAGTCCGGCACGCGCTCCGGCGTGGACATCATCAACGGCTCACATGACTAGACGAGTAGGCAACAGCGGCCCCGCCGTGGTCCTGCGCTCCCTGCTCCGCGACCAGCACCACCGCTGACACCGACACACCAGACCCCCGGGACGGCCTCGATACCGCCAAGCATCCGCCGCCCCGGGGGCCCTGTCCCTCCTGACCGAAGCCAGAAGGAGAAGACCCATCATCACCCGCGCCACCCCGCCCCCGCTCCACGAACTCGGCGAACTGGCCGCACTCGGCACCATGCCCGCACTCCTGCGCCAGCTCTCCGGCCTCGGCGGCTGCACGCACCCGATCCGCCTCGACGGCCACCGCACCGAGTACGGCCTGAACACCCGCACCGGCGAGATCGGCAACGTCCTCCACCACCTCGACTCCTCCAGCCTCCCGGCCGGGAACCTCCTGGTGCGCTGCAACAACCGCCGCACCACCCGCTGCGCGGCCTGCGCGGAGGTCTACCGCCGCGACACCTTCCGCCTGATCACCTCTGGCCTGCGCGGCGGTAAGGGCGTCCCCGAACGCGTCGCCACCCACCCCCGCGTCTTCGCCACCTTCACCGCCCCCGGCTTCGGCCCTGTCCACAACCGCCCCACCGGCCCGGCCCGCACCGTCCGCCGCTGCCGCTGCGGCGCCCTCCACGACCCCGACGACCCCACCCTCGGCACTCCGCTCGACCCCGACACCTACGACTACGAGGCAGCCGTCCTCTGGAACGCGCACGCCGGTCCGCTCTGGCGGCGCTTCTCCATCTACCTGCGCCGTGAGGTCGCCAAGCGCGCCGGCCTCACCCAACGGGACTTCCGCGAGTACGCCCGGGTGTCCTTCGCCAAGGTCGCCGAGTACCAGAAGCGCGGCGCGGTCCACTTCCACGCCGTCATCCGCATCGACGGCCCCGAAGGTGGCGACACCCCGCCCCCGGCCTGGGCCACCGCCGACCTGCTCACCGACGCCATCCGCGCCGCCACCACCGCCGTGCAGGTCGACGGGCCCGTCATCGACGGTCGCGAGCACGTCTTCGCCTTCGGCCGCCAGCTCGACGTACGCACCATCCGATCCGCCGACTTCGACGGCGGCCAGGAGCTCACCGAACGGGCGGTGGCCGCGTACATCGCCAAGTACGCCACCAAGGGCGCCGAGACCGCGACCGGGGCCCTGGACCGGCCGCTGAAGTTCCTCGCCGAACTCGCCCAGCTCGACATCAGCGACCACGCCCGCCGCATGATCCGCACCGCCTGGGTCCTCGGCGCCCGCAAGGACCTGGAGGACCTCCGGCTCCGCGCCTGGGCCCACATGCTTGGCTTCCGCGGCCACTTCTCCACCAAGTCCCGCCGCTACTCCACCACCCTCGGCGCCCTCCGCGACGCCCGCGCCGCATGGCGCCGCGCCCAAGCCGCAGCGCATGCCGCAGACGGCGAGACCGAGCCGGAGACGACCTACGTCCTCGCGCACTGGGCCTACGCCGGTACCGGCCTCACCAACGCCGAAGCCTGGCTCGCCGAAACCCTCGAACCCGCCCCCGGAACTGAAGGAGAGCCCACCCATGGCTAGCCGCCGCCTCGCCGTCGCAGACGTGGCCGCCGAGTCGCGCGCCCTGCCATCGCGGTTCCTGACTCCTGACGACCTGGTGGCGATGTTCGGCCTGCCCAGCGTCGAGACGGTCTACCAGTGGCGCCGTAAGCGCACCGGTCCTCGCGGCTTCCGGGTCGGCCGGCACCTGCGCTTCGACCCGGCAGACGTACGCGCGTGGGTGGAGTCGCAGCTCAACGGGGCGGTTGCCTGATGGCCGGGCACGTTCAAGACCGCTGGTACAGAACCGAGACCGGCCCGGACGGGAAGGCTCGGAAGATCAAGACCGAGCGCTACGGGGCGGGCCTCCGCTACCGCGCTCGCTACGTCGGTCCGGATGGGACGGAGAAGTCCAAGAGCTTCCCCGACCGACAGAAGCGGCTCGCTGATCAGTGGCTGGCGCACATCGAGGCGGACATGGCGCGTGGGCAGTACATCGACCCTCGCGCCGCCCGGATCACGTTCCAGCAGTACGCCGAAACCTGGGTGGCCAGCCAGGGCGCCGATCCGAACACCCAAGCGTCGATGGAGTCGCAGCTCCGGCTGCACGCCTTCCCGTATCTGGGCACGCGTCCGCTCGGCTCCTTCCAGCCCGCGCACATCCGTGACTGGGTGCGCCAGCTCCAGCAGAACGGCGTCCGGGGGTCGTACGCGCGGACGATCTACTCCAACGTACGGGCTGCCCTGAGCGCGGCCGTGGACGACGGCCACCTTCCCCGGAACCCGTGCGCTGCCCGCTCGGTCCGGCCGCCGACCGTCGACACGAAGCGTGTGATCCCGTGGACGCCGGAGCGGGTCTTCGCCGTCCGGGGCGCCATGCCCGAGCGCTATCAGGCCATGGTCGACCTGGGCGCCGGTTGCGGGCTCCGCCAGGGCGAGATCCTCGGCGTGGCCGTCGACGCGATCGACTTCGAGTCGGACATGCTCCACGTTGTCCAGCAACTGAAGTTGAGCCGCAGCAAGGCCGTGTTCGCCCCGCCCAAGGGCGGCAAGCTGCGGGATGTGCCGCTGCCCGGGCCTGTCGCCGATGCGCTCCGGGAGCACGTGAAGCGGTTCCCGCCGGTCGAGATCACGTTGCCGTGGAAGGTGGCCGACGGCCCCCCTGTGACCAAGCGGCTGATCTTCACCGGGCCGCGGGGCGGGCACGTCTGGCGTACGTCGCTCAACGAGGAGGCGTGGAAACCGGCGCTCGCTGCGGCCGAAGTCATCCCGGTCCCCGAGCGCGGCCGGCCCTACGCCGAGTCCCGCGAGAACGGCATGCACGCGCTGCGGCACTTCTACGCGTCGGTGCTCCTGGACGCCGGGGAGAACATCAAGGCTCTCGCCGAGTACCTCGGCCACTCGGACCCGGGCCTGACGCTCCGCGTGTACGCGCACCTGATGCCGTCCAGCCAGGAGCGCACCCGCAAGGCTGTGGCCGCCGTCTTCGACACGGCCCAGGCGGAGCCGTCCCGCACCTGACGGCCCAGAGACGGCCCCAGCACAGCAACAAGCCCCCTACCCGCGGAGAACCCGCAGGTAGGGGGCTTCTTGGTACCGGCTTACTTCTTCTTGCCCTGGTTCTTGACCGCCTCGATGGCCGCCGCCGCGGCCTCCGGGTCGAGGTAGGTGCCGCCCGGGTTCTGGGGCTTGAACTCGGCGTCCAGGTCGTAGGAGAGCGGGATGCCCGTGGGGATGTTCAGGCCCGCGATGTCCTCGTCGGAGATGCCGTCGAGGTGCTTCACCAGGGCGCGGAGGCTGTTGCCGTGGGCGGCGACGAGGACCGTGCGGCCGGTGAGGAGGTCCGGGACGATGTTGTCGAACCAGTACGGAAGCATGCGGACGCCGACGTCCTTCAGGCACTCCGTGCGGGGGCGCAGCTCGGGCGGGAGCGTCGCGTACCGCGCGTCGTGGAACTGGGAGTACTCCGCGTCCGCGTCGAGCGGCGGCGGCGGCGTGTCGTACGAGCGGCGCCACAGCATGAACTGCTCCTCGCCGAACTCGGCGAGGGTCTGCGCCTTGTCCTTGCCCTGGAGGGCGCCGTAGTGGCGCTCGTTCAGGCGCCAGCTGCGGTGGACCGGGATCCAGTGGCGGTCGGCGGCCTCCAGCGCGAGCTGGGCGGTGCGGATCGCGCGCTTCTGGAGGGACGTGTGGACCACGTCGGGCAGCAGGCCGGCGTCCTTGAGCAGCTCACCGCCGCGGACCGCCTCCTTCTCGCCCTTCTCGTTGAGGTTGACGTCCACCCAGCCGGTGAACAGGTTCTTCGCGTTCCACTCGCTCTCGCCGTGGCGGAGGAGGATCAGCTTGTACGGTGCGTCGGCCATGGTCCTGAGCGTAATCGAATGCCTTGGCTCCCCGCGCGGGCGGCCGGTACCGGGCACCGGTTCGCCCTTCGGTTGACTGCTTCTGTTAATCGAGTGGCCTGCGCGCCCGTCGTCCTCGTAAGTTGTGCTCACCGCCTGAGCCACTTACATACTTTACGGGGGACCTCCATGCCTGCCACCACTCTGGGACGCGCCGTCCGGGAGACCGTCTCCGGGCTGCCACGAGAGTTCTGGTGGCTGTGGACCAGCACGCTCGTGAACCGGCTGGGAGGGTTCGTCGCCACGTTCATGGCGCTGTACCTGACGCTCGACCGCGGTTACTCCGCCTCGTACGCCGGTCTCGTCGCCTCGCTGCACGGGCTCGGCGGAGTGCTGTCCTCGCTCGCCGGGGGTGTCATGGCCGACCGGCTGGGCCGGCGGCCAACGCTGCTCGTCGCGCAGGCGTCGACCGCCGTGGCCGTCGCGCTGCTCGGTTTCGTGCGGGACCCGGTGGCCATCGCCGCCGTCGCCTTCCTGGTCGGCGCGGCCAGCAACGCCTCGCGGCCCGCCGTGCAGGCGATGATGGCGGACATCGTGCGGCCCGAGGACCGGGTGCGGGCGTTCTCGCTCAACTACTGGGCGATCAACCTGGGGTTCGCCGTCTCGTCCATGGCGGCGGGCTTCATCGCGGAGGTCAGCTATCGCGCGGGCTTCCTGATCGAGGCCGGGATGACGATGGCCTGCGCGATCCTCGTCTTCGTGAAGCTGCCGGAGTCGCGGCCCACGGCCACGGCCACCGCCGGCAAGCACACCGGGGACGGTGTCGGGCTGGGCACCGTGCTGCGCGACGGGCGCTTCATGAGCGTCGTCGGGCTGTCCTTCCTCGTCGCGCTCATCTTCCAGCAGGGGTCGATCGGGCTGCCGGTGGCCATGGGGGCGGCCGGGTTCACGCCCGCCGACTACGGCCTCGCCATCGCGGTCAACGGCGTCCTGATCGTCGCCCTCCAGATCCCCGTCACGCGCTTCATCGAGCACCGTGATCCGCGCCGGCTGCTCGTCGTGTCGTCCGTGCTCGCCGGGTACGGCTTCGGCCTCACCGCCTTCGCGGGGTCGGTCGGTGTCATCGCGCTCACGGTGTGCGTGTGGACGCTCGCCGAGATCGTGAACGCGCCCACGCAGACGGGACTGGTCGTCCGCCTGTCGCCCACGCACGGGCGCGGCCGCTACCAGGGGATGTACGCCATGTCGTGGTCCGTGGCGGCGCTGGTCGCTCCGCTCACGTCCGGGTTCGTCATCGACCGGTGGGGGGCGGAGTGGCTGTGGGGGCTGTGCGCGGTCGTGGGGACGGTGGCCGGGGTGGGGTACTGGGTGTTGATGCGGGGGCTGTCGATGACTGAGCCCGTGCGCGAGGAGGTCCGTGCGGTGGACCACGAGCAGCTCGGGGAGTCCGAGGTCCGTGCCGTATGACGGAGTTGGTGCCGTATACCGGGGTCGAACGGCCGTCACCGCGGCCAGGACCGGTTACGTCATTGCGTCCAGGCGATCGGCGAGCGCCCTCAATTCGGGCGACGCCCCGCGCCCGGCCATCAGCAACAGTTCCTTGACGACGTCACGCGCGACCATGTGATGTCGGATGATCTCCGGGGCCACGCTCTCCGCCTCCAGCAGTGAGGCGAGCGCATCGCCCAGCTGCCGTCGTTGGGCGTGCGCGCGGCCGACGTCCATCAGCATCCGTGCCTGCCGCTCGGCCGACAGCCCGCTGGTGTCCACGGTCCCGGCGATGTCGAGCGCCTCGCCCGCGTCGCCGAGTTCCACAGCTGTGGACACCGCTTGGATCTCGACGTTGACGGGGCCGAATTCAAGATTGAAGTCGTTGCGTCCATCACCGACCCGATCGGCCACCGCCCGTGCCCTGGCGATCTGTTCGCGTGCTGCCGCGCGCTGCCCGGAACGTGCGTGCACCAGCGCGAGGGCGAGGTGCAGGGACCCCAGGACCGACAGCTCCTCGGTGTCGGCCGCATTCGACTCCGCCTGGGGGGCGAGGGCGTTGATCGCCGTCGCGGCCGTGTGTTCGGCCTGGTCGAGGTGGCGTAGCCGGACGAAGACGTGGACCAGGCGGAAGACGCCGACGAACACGCCGAGCTCGTCACCGGCCATTTCGGCCGCCCGGATGGCACGGTCGGCGGCCACCCATGCCGCGTCGGCCTGGTTCTGGCGTACGAAGGCCGAAGCCAGCGCCTGATACGTGCGGGCCAGCAGCCCGAACGCCTCCGCGCGCTCCTCACGCGATGCCGTCCGGGAGACTCGCTCCAGCCGTGGGACGAGGGGTGCCAGCGCTCGGCTCAGCTCGGCGAAGCGCCCGGAGTGCGTCAACGTCCAGAGCCGGTCCACATCGCCACGCAGTCCGTCGAGCGGCTCGTCGCCGTGGGCGGTCGGGCGATGGCCCAGGACGACGTCGAGCGCGGGGTGTCCGGACATCACCAGACGGGCCTGGTCCAGGTCGTTCCGCGCCTGTGCGGCCGGCACCCCGTCCGAGCCTGTCGCGTCCGGCGCCTCGGGTTGGAGCACGTTGAGGGCAACGTCCAGACCGTCTGCGAGCAGCCGCAGCACATCCAGCCGGTTGACCGGCTGGATACCGCGCTCGACCTGCGACACCCAGCTGGCGGTGCGTCCGATGGCCAGCGCCAACTCGCTCTGTGTCAGCCCCCGCCGACGCCTCAGCTCCGCGACCCGCGTACCGAAGGCCGGTCGTTCGTGCGCCGTCACGACTGTGCGGCCACCTTCCCGTCGATCGCGTCCAGGAAAATCACCTCGGTGCCCGCGAGGTACTGGCCGCGCTCGGAAAGGAAGTGCCTGACGTGCTCCTGGGCCTCGTGTGCCTCGAAGGCTTCCCGGTCCGCGTAGAGCTCGTAGAAGACGCGGGTCAGCGGCTCCTCGGGCGGGGTGTGTCGGACGTACACCAGCGTTCCGGGCTCATGCTCCTCGATGCCCTCCATGGTGCGGGCGCAGAGGTCGTCGAAGGCGGCTGCCGCCTCATCGCTCGCAAGCAGGAAGCGGACGACGAGGCCGAGTCCCTGGGTCATGTGCCCTCCCTCCGGGGGCGCCCAGTCTGGCAGTCACACATAAGAGTTACGAGTCACAGTTTTCCTTAACTCGCAGCGTTTCTGTGAATACGCTCTGTTCGGTCGACGCGTCACTAAGGATCCGAGCGCCGACCTGCACGGTGGACGGCTCCTGGCTCGTCTCACCGAGCCCTGCACCGCACCACACACGAAAACCCCCGCGACCGCGCTGCATGCGGTCCGGGGGCATGGCCAACCTGAACAAGGCAGGTAGACATGCCGCACTTTATCTCCCTCCTGCTCGTCCGACTGCTGAGGTTGTTGCTGCCGCCTCGGGGTCGTCACCGAGCAGTCACACCGCCGTTGCCCCCACTCACCCGGCGGCAACCGGAACCGACCACCCGGACCGTCGGCCCGAGCTCGTCGCCCATCCCTCCCCCACCATGGCTCCTCCCCGGCGAAGCCTCCGCCCTCGTACGCCCCTACCTCCTCACGTCCGCTGAACTCGCCCACCGCAAGCACCTCCGCCGGCAGCAGCGCCACCGTCGTCGCGCCCTCTGGCTCGCCACGTACGGCGTCGATGTCGGGCCCCGTCGTATCCACGGTGTGGAGGTGACCGCGTGACGGCTGAGGGGCGTGAGCCGGAGGAGGTGCGGTCGGTGCCCGTGCTTCGGCTTCTTCCCTGGGCGTCGGCCGACGGCAGGCCCTCCTACCTCCTCACCGACGACCACGGCGGGTACCTCTCCCGCAGGGCCGACCTGGTGGAGGTGACGCAGATCGGGATGGGGCTGCGGCTCGTCGAGCACGCGGTGGCGCTGCTCGACGAGCCGGAGACCGGCGTCCCCGAGCTGCGCTATCTGACCGCCCGGCTGGTCGAGGCGCTCCGGGACAGCCTCCGTATCGCCGAGAGCCGCGGGGCCCGGCCGGGCGGCGTGGAGTGACGGGCCGGGGCGGCTGCGGTGTTCCCCGCAGCCGCCCCGGCGGGTCCCTCACGGCACAACGGGCGTCACGGGTCACGGATGCATCCGGGCACCCTTCAGCACCTTGTCCACCGCGTTGCGCGGGCCGTACACCGAGAGGCCGACCAGGTCCAGGTCGTCCGTGCGGACGGCGCGCACCGCCGCGCGGTTGTCGCGGTCGTTGCCCGTGGTGAAGAGCTCCGACGTGAAGACCGCGCGCGGGAGGGCGCGGGAGAGCGCGCGTGCGTGAGCGGTCTTCAGGGTGCCCCCGGTGCCCTGGAAGACCAGGACCGGCTGGCGGATCATCGGCAGGTACGCGACGCCGTCCGCGTCCTCGTACGGGTCGCCGATCACCTCCGGCAGCTGTGCGCCGAGGCCGCTCACCAGGAAGGCGGTCACGTTGAGGCGCTGCCAGGTCTCCAGGTCGTCCCGGAGCAGGACCGCGATCTTGGTGTCGAAGCGGATGGGCTCCGCGGTGTTCTCGGTGGTGGTCGTGGTCATCGTGCTCATGCCTCGAGACTGCCGATCGCCGCACGGCCGCGTCTTGTACGTTTTTTGCATGTCCGCCGTTGAGCAGGGGCGCAAGGAGATCCGCGACGTCACCGCCTGGCGCCCTCGCGTACCCGGCGTCGTCGAGGTCTTCCACGCGCACTACACGGCCTACGCGTACCCCATGCACGTGCACGACGCCTGGACCCTGCTCGTCGTCGACGACGGCGCCGTACGGTACGACCTCGACCGGCACGAGCACGGCACCCCGCACGGCACGGTGACGCTGCTGCCGCCGCACGTGCCGCACAACGGGGCGCCCGTCACGGAGGCGGGTTTCCGCAAGCGGGTGCTGTACCTGGACGCCACCGTGCTGGACGCCGGTCTCGTCGGTGCCGCCGTGGACGGGCCCGATCTGCGCGATCCGCAGCTGCGGCGGGAGGTGGGGCGGCTGCACGCCACGCTCGCCCGCCCCGGGGACGAGTTCGAGGCGGAGAGCCGGCTCGCGCTCGTGAGGGAGCGGCTGCAGGAGCGGCTGCGGGAGCACCTGCGGCCCGGTCGCCGCGCCGGAACCGTACGGCGGGCGCTGCCCGAGGGGCGGCCGCCGGCCGGACGGCTCCGTGAGCTGCTCGACGAGCGGGTCGCCCAGGGCGTGACCCTGGCGGAGGCCGCCGCGCTCGTGCACGCGCACCCGGCGCACCTGGTGCGGGCGTTCGGCGCCGCCTTCGGGATCGCGCCGCACCAGTACCTGGTGTCACGGCGGGTCGACCGGGCGCGACGGCTGCTGCTCGACGGGCTGCCGGCGGGCGAGGTGGCCGCCGCGACCGGCTTCTACGACCAGGCCCACCTCACCCGGCACTTCAAGAAGCTGGTGGGGGTGGCGCCGGGGCGGTACGCGCGTACCGCCGTCCGGTGACCGTCAGCCGTCCGCGGCGGGCCGCGTCAGATGGGCGAACGCCTCCAGGTTCCGCGTCGACTCCCCCCGCGACACCCGCCACGCGTACTCCTTGCGGATGGCGGTCGCGAAGCCGAGTTCGAGGAGGGTGTTGAAGGGGCCGTCGGCCGCCTCCAGGACCGAGCCGAGCAGCCGGTCGATCTCCTCGGGGGTGACCGCGGACAGGGGGAGCTTGGCGACCACGTACACGTCGCCGAGCGGGTCGACCGCGTAGCTCACGCCGTACAGCTTGAGGTTGCGCTCCAGCAGCCAGCGGTGCACGCCCGCCTCGTTTTCGTCCGGGTGGCGGATGACGAAGGCGTTCAGGGAGAGGGAGTGCCTGCCGACGATGAGGGAGACGGTCGTCGACAGCTTGCGGGTGCCGGGGAGCTTCACGACGTAGGTGCCGGGGCCGGGACTCTCCCACTCCAGTTCCGCCCCGGCGAGGAACTGCTCGACGATCGACGCTGCGTCAGCCATGCAGCGAGCGTACGTCAGCCGTGGTGGGCGCCCGCGGTACGTCAGCCGTGGTGGGCGCCCGCGCGGGCCTTGCGGCGGTGGGACTGGACGGCTTCCGTGTAGACGTCGGCCGTGGCCGCGGCGGACGCCTCCCAGCCGAAGGCCCGAGCGTGCCGGGCCGCCGCCGCGCCCATGCTGCCGGCGAGGTGCGGGGTGTCGGCGAAACGGCGCAGCACGCGCGCGTACGCCACGGGGTCGTGCCCGTCGACGAGGAAGCCGGTCTCCTGGTCGCGCACGGCGACGGGGAGGCCGCCGACCGAGGCCGCGAGCACCGGCGTACCGGCCGCCTGCGCCTCGATGGCGACCAGGCCGAAGGACTCGCTGTACGAGGGCATGACGAGGACGGAGGCGGCGCGGAACCAGTCCGCGAGCTCGTCCTGCCGCACGGGCGGCCGGAAGCGGACGACGTCGGCGATGCCGAGCCGGGCGGCGAGCTTCTGCAGGCCCTCGGGTTTGGCCAGGCCGCTGCCGCTGGGGCCGCCGACGACCGGGACGACAAGGCGCGAGCGGAGCTCCGGGCGTTCGCCGATGAGCACGGCGACCGCGCGGAGGAGGACGTCGGGGGCCTTCAGGGGCTGTATACGGCCCGCGAAGAGGGGGATCAGCGCGTCCTGCGGGAGGCCGAGGCGGGCGCGGGCGGCGGCGCGGCCGTCGGCGGGGCGGAAACGGTCGAGGTTGACGCCGGGGTGGACCACGGCGACCTTGGCGGGCTCGGCCTCGTAGTGGCGCACCAGGTCGGCGGCCTCTTCGGTGGTGTTGGCGATGAGGCGGTCGGCCGCGCGCACGATCTGCGTCTCGCCGATGACGCGGGCGGCGGGCTCGGGGGTGTCCCCCTCGGCGAGCGCGGCGTTCTTCACCTTCGCCATGGTGTGCATGGCGTGGACGAGCGGGGCGCCCCAGCGTTCCGCCGCGAGCCAGCCGACGTGGCCGGAGAGCCAGTAGTGCGAGTGGACCAGGTCGTAGTAGCCGGGGCGGTGGCCCGCCCACGCCTGCATCACGCCGTGCGTGAAGGCGCACAGCTGCGCGGGCAGCTCCTCCTTCGCCAGGCCCTCGTACGGGCCCGCGTCGACGTGCCGGACGAGGACGCCGGGCGCGAGCTCGACGGACGGCGGGAGGGCGGCCGTGGTCGCCCTGGTGAAGATCTCGACCTCGATGTTGATCGCGGCCAGCCGCTGGGCGAGCTCCACGATGTAGACGTTCATGCCGCCGGCGTCGCCCGTGCCGGGCTGGTGCAGCGGCGAGGTGTGCACGGAGAGCATGGCGACCCGGCGGGGCCTGCGGGAGGGCAGCCGGAGCCGCGCGGACACCGCCGGGGAGCCCGGGGAGCGACGCCCGAGCCTGCTGGCGTACTGGCTCACGTGGCGTTCCTCCTTGTACGGGCGCCTTGCGTCCTGGAGCGGGCGCTTGCTGCGGGCGGGCCGGCCGGAGGGCGCACGGTCCCCTCCGAAGAGGGGGAACACCGGAGCGGGCCGCTCCATTTCCTCTTTGCCGAATTATTACGGAGATCGCTCAACCGTTCGACTCGGGGCGCGTCCGCGAGGGCCGTACACGCCCGTGAGCATGCGTAAGCAGTCGTACGCGTGGTCGCAACCGTCACACAAGCCTCGTATACCCCCGGACGAGGGCAACAGGCCGCCGCTTACCCTCGTACGTATGACAACCCGCGCGGCGGCCCTCCCCCGCTCCCGGCCCCGGTCGAGCGGGGGGACCCCCGTCGTGGGCACGGTGACGCGCGGGACCACGAACCCCAACCGGCTGCGCCGCATGGACCGCTGGATCGCGGCGGTCCACGGCGCCGAACTGCGCCGCGCCGCCGACCCGGTGGCCGTCGACCTCGGCTACGGCGCGGCCCCCTGGACCGCGGTCGAACTGCTCCGGCGGCTGCGCGCGGCCGCACCCCGGACCCGCGTCGTCGGCGTCGAGATAGAGCCCGCCCGGGTCGCGGCGGCGCTCCCGTACGCGGAGGAGGGGCTGGTCTTCCGGCACGGCGGTTTCGAGGTGCCCGTGACCGGCCGGCCGACGCTGATACGCGCGGCCAACGTACTGCGCCAGTACGACGAGGACGAGGTCGCCGCGGTCTGGGAACGGCTGTGCGCCCGGCTCGCCCCGGCGACCGCGCGCTCGGGGGGCGGGCTGCTCGTGGAGGGGACCTGCGACGAGATAGGCCGCCGCCACGTCTGGGTCGCCCTCGGCCCGGAGGGCCCCCGCACGGTCACCTTCGCCACCCGCCTCGGCTCCCTGGACCGACCCTCCGACCTCGCCGAACGCCTGCCCAAGGCGCTCATCCACCGCAACGTCCCGGGTGAGCCGGTGCACGCCTTCCTCCGCGACTTCGACCGCGCCTGGGCGGCCGCGGCGCCCTACGCCTCGTACGGCGCGCGCCAGCGGTGGATCCGCGCGGTGCGCGACCTGACCGCCGACTGGCCGGTCCGGGACGGGGGCGCACGCTGGCGGCAGGGCGAGGTCACGGTGGCGTGGGAGGCGCTGGCGCCGCGCGGCTGAGCCCTTCGGATGCCCTTCGAATGCCCTTCGGCGCTCTCGGTGCTCTCGGTGCTCCCGGTGCTCTTCGGCGCTTCTCGGTGCTCCTCGGCACAACCAGCGCTTCACGGCCTTCCCCGGCGCCCCCCGGCGCCCCCGCCGGGAACGCCGCCCATGGGTCGTTCGTCCCATCGGTGGGGAGACGTCATGCGGGCGTCCGCCCCTGGGGCGTCCACACGCCCACACGGTACCGACGGGCGATCTGGCAGGTGGTCAGGTGGCAGGCTGGGGGCAGGAAATGGGAACCCGCAAGCGGAGCTTGACCACCGCGGCCGTGGCCCTGGTCTGCGCGGTGACCGTGCTGGGCGCGCCGGGCATCGCCCACGCGGCCCCGACCGCACCGCACCCCGACCCGTCCCCGGGCACGACGGCCTCTCCCGGTGCGACGACCCCGCCCGGTGCGACGGCCGCTCCCCGCGCGACGGCCACGAGCGACGAGGAGCTCGAAGCCGTCCGCAAGCAGCTGGAGGACCTCTACCACGCCGCGGCGGTGGCCACCGACGCGTACAACGCCGCCGAGGAGAAGGCCGAGAAGCAGTCCGCCGAGGTGGTCGAGCTGGCCCGCGAGATCGTCGAGGGCAAGGAGCGGCTGGAGGAGCTGAACGACCTCATCGGCGCCGCGGCCCGCGCCCAGTACCGCGGTGCCGGCCTCCCGCCCGAGGTGCGGCTCTGGCTCAGCGAGAACCCGCAGCAGTACCTCGACGACGCCGACCGCGTCCGCCAGGGCCAGCACGCCTCCCAGGGCCTGCTCACCGAGACGCAGCGCACGCAGGAGGACCTGGAGCAGTACGCGAAGGACGCCTCCGCGCAGTGGAGGAAGCTGGAGGCCAACCGCGCGGCCAAGGCCGAGGCCCAGAAGGAGATAAAGAAGCGGATCGCCGCGGCCGAGAAGCTGGAGGGGCGGCTGGAGCAGGAGGAGCGGGAGCGGCTGGCACTGCTGGAGCAGGAGGCCGCGCGGCAGGCGCAGACCGCGTGGCTGCGCTCGGGCGTGCTGGACGGCGCCCGCGGTGAGGCCTCCGGACCGGGCGAGAAGGCGGTGGAGTTCGCCACGGAGCAGATCGGCAAGGCGTACGAGTGGGGTGCCGAGGGCCCGCGGACGTACGACTGCTCCGGTCTGACCTCCATGGCCTGGGCCGCCGCCGGCGTGGCCGTCCCGCGCACCTCGCAGCAGCAGTGGAAGCAGCTCGAGCGGGTCGACATCGAGGACATGCGGCCCGGCGACCTGATCATCTACAACAAGGACGCGAGCCACGTGGCCCTGTACGTGGGCGACGGCACGATCGTCCACGCCCCACGCCCGGGGCGGACGGTGACGACGACCGGCGCGGGCTCCATGCCGATCCTGGGCGTCGTACGACCGGACGCGTGAACCGGCCACGCGCTCACCGGCCCGCCGCCCGGCGCCGGGCACGGCACCACCCGTGTCCCTCCAGCACGTCTCCCGTGTCCCACCGGTCGCAGGAGTCGTCCGCAATCCCACGTGACCCGCCCCACGTGACGCCCGGCACGTCCCGTCCACCGGCCGGCTCCCCGGCGGCTGCCGGGCGCGTGACATTCCTCATCCCCGGTACGACCGGGCCGTGCCCAAGTGCGTGCGGGCTTGCGGCATATGCCGTTGGCCGAATGCCAGTCGGCTCGCCACGGGCCGTTCCGCTGCGGCGCCGCCTGGCGCTATGGTCCCCGTCGGTGGCCCGACGTCCCGCGGACCACCGTGCCCTCGGGGGGAGGGGAAGGAACCCAAGACGATGCCCGTACCCGTACCGCGGCAGAGGGTGATCCCGGCCGTGGAGAGTGGTCAGGCGCCCGCCGTACCCGAACCCGGCGGCCCGCCCGGACAGCCGCCGCACAGCAGCACCCCCGGACAGCCGCCGCACGGCCCGGCCGCATGCGAGTCCGGAGTCGACTCCGGGTCCGGGAGCGGGCCGGGACCCGTGCCCGGACACCCGCGCGGAAGGGGGGCGGAGAAGGTGGCGGACATGAGCACGGAGGTCAGGACCGTCGCCCCCGCCGACAGCGGCACCAACCTCACCGTGCTGCTCATCGAGGACGACCCCTCGGGCTCACTCAGCGTGCCCGAGCTGCTCGACCCGGCGGGCAAGCCGATCAAGGTGCGGACCGCACGGAACCTCACCGAGGCCGGACGGCTGCTCACCGACGACGTCCACTGCATCCTGCTGGACCTCGCGCTGCCGGCCCGTACGCAGGGAGCGCCCGCCGGCGACCCCGTCGTCGTCGACGACGAGCTGGCCGTGCTCAAGCACGTCCTGCTGCTCGCGCCCCGGCACGCCGTCCTCGCGCTCACCGCGTCCGGCGACGCCGAGCGCGGCGCCGAGGCGGTGCGCGTCGGCGCCCAGGACTACCTCTTCCGCGACGAGCTGGACGCGCGGCTGCTGAGCCGGGCGATCCGCTACGCGGTGGAGCGGAAACGTTCCGACACGGCCGAGCGGCGGCTCACCGAGTCCAGGCTGCGCGCCCAGGAGAACGCCCGGCTGGAACGCGGACTGCTGCCCACCCCACTGCTGGAGGGCTCCCCGCTCCGCTTCGCCGCGCGCTACCGCCCCGGCCGCTCCCGGGCCCTGCTCGGCGGAGACTTCTACGACACCGTCCGCACCCCCGACGGCACCGTGCACGCCATGATCGGCGACGTCTGCGGGCACGGGCCCGACGAGGCGGCGCTCGGCGTGGAGCTGCGCATCGCCTGGCGGGCGCTGACGTTCGCCGGGCTGTGCGGGGACGAGCTGCTCTCCACCCTGCAGCAGGTCCTGGAGCACGAGCGGGAGAGCGACGAGATCTTCGCGACGCTCTGCACGGTCGACATCGCGCCGGACGGCCGCAGCGCGGGCCTGTGCCTGGCCGGCCACCCGGCCCCGCTGGTCGTCCGCCCCGGTCCGGCGCAGGGCCCGGACGCCGCTCCGGTGGCCGCGGCCACCACGGCCCGGACCGCTCCCGCGGCCGAGCTGCTGCCGTACGACAACAACGGCCCCGCCCTCGGGCTGCTGCCGGACGCCCGCTGGCCGCGTACGCAGATCACGCTGGGCGACGCCTGGAGCCTGATGCTCTACACGGACGGCCTGATCGAGGGCCACGTCGGCGACAGCGGGGAACGCCTCGGCCAGGACGGGATGGTCGACCTGATCCGCCGCCTGCTCGCCCAGGGGCTGCACGGCGAGGACCTGCTGCGGGCCGCCGTGAACGAGGCCCGCCACCTCAACGGCGGCGAGCTGACGGACGACGTGGCGGTACTGCTGCTCGACCGGGACCGGGACCGGGAGCCCGCGGTCGCGGGGAACGACTGAGCCACCGCCCGGAGGCGGTGGCTCGGTTGCGCGTACCGGTGCCGCGGCGATCTCGACGGTTGCGGCGATCGCGACGGTTGCGGCGATCGCGACGGTCGCGGTGGTGCCTAGCGGCCGCCGTTGTACGGCCCGTACGGTCCGTCGCTGCTGGAACCGCGGCGACCGCCACGGCCACCGCCCGAGACCTGCTGGAGCGCGGGCCGGACGTCGACGAAGAAGACGATCGTCGCGATGAGGCCCGCGATCTGCAGGAAGAGGAACGGTACGAAGACGTTCACGGCGACCGTGACGCCCAGGATGACGAGCCAGAACGTCTTGGTCTTCTTGTCGGCGGCGCGGTACGCGTCCTCTCGCGCCAGTGCGGCCATCACCAGCGCCACCACAGCGAGCACCAGCATGGCGGTGAAGAGCAGCCACATGAAGCCGCCGAATGCCGTCAGGAGCACAATGCCCACCACCCGATCGAGTCGTCTTACGGCCACCGTACCCGGGAAACGGGCCGGGACATCCTGGAGTGCCCCGGCCCTTTCCGGAAGTACCGGCTATGAGGAGTACGCCCGGCGCTCCCGGGCCACAAGGCCGGCCGGGGTCACCGGACCGTGATCACTTGGCCGTCGGCGTGGTCTTCTTGGCGGTCGTCTTCTTGGCCGCCGGGGTCTTCTTCACCGGCGCGGGCTTCGTGACCGCGGCGGGGGCGGGCTCGGCCTTGACCTCGACGGTCCCGGCCGGCTTCTCCCCCTCCTTGATGTCGTCGACCGGCTTCGTGTCCGGCTCGACGGCGATCGCCAGCTCCTCGATCTCCTCGGCGGCCTCACCGCGCCAGTGCCGCACGGTCTGCTCGCCGTGCTCGGCGACCTTCTCGTAGGTCTCCCGGGCCTTGACGGCGTACTCGGCGGCGACACCCACACCGCGCAGCGCGAGGTCCTGGGCGGTCTCGCCGAGCTTCTTCAGGTCGGTGTCCAGGCTGCCGAGGATCTCGTTGACCTTGGTCTGGATGGTCTCCTGCGTCTCCTTGACGCGGGCCGCGGCCTTCTCCTGGGTCTCCTTGACCCGGGCGCTGGCCTTCTCCTGGACGGCCTTGGGGTCGGTGTGGCGCACGGCCTCGATACGCGCGGGGGCCTCGGCCCGCAACTGCTCGACCAGGTGCGGCACCTTCTTGGCCTGCTGGAGGGCCAGGTCGGCGGTGCCGGCGGCGAAGTAGAGCGGGGTCGGGTCGCTGAGGGTCTTGCGCAGGTCGTCGGTGATGGCCATGGTGACGGTCCTCCGATTGGCTTTCAACTGAGGGTTTTGTCAGGCGTTCAAGCGTTCAAGCGTTCGTGCGTCGTTCGAGCGTTCACGCGTTCAAGGGGTCGAGCGGTCGTGCCGTACGCGGCGACCGCCATGCCGCCCTGTACGTCCTGGGATCAGCTGGCCGTCTGCTGCGGACCGGCACCGCTCCCGTCGCCGTCCGCGCGGGAGCCGGGACTCCCGGCGTCGGTGTCCTGGACGGCGCGTATCCCCGTACGCGCGTCCTCCGCGTCCTGAGCACTCCGTGCGCCCGGAGCGCTCCGAGCGCTCCGCGCGTCCTCGGCCGACTCCTGCTGGGCGGCGATCCCGAACCCGTTCTCCTTGCGGAAGGACTCGTAGATCTGCAGCAGTACCTGCTTCTGCCGCTCGTTGAGGCTGGGATCGGCGAGTATGACGGCGCGCGTCTCCACCTCGTCCCGGTCCCGTTCGGTGTCGTCGAGGATGCCGGCGCGCACGTACAGCGTCTCGGCGGAGATCCGCAGCGCCTTGGCGACCTGCTGCAGCACCTCCGCGCTGGGCTTGCGCAGCCCGCGCTCGATCTGGCTCAGATACGGATTGGACACCCCGGCGGCGTCGGCGAGCTGCCTGAGCGACAACTGCGCGTTGCGCCGCTGCTCGCGGAGGTACTCACCGAGATTGCCGACATTGAGCGATGCCATGCCTCCACCATGCCCGCCCTTGCTAACTTTTGCAAGCGACTGCTTGCAAAAGTGCTCCTGCGTGGCAGCGGTCCGGCGGCGAAGCAACTGTCCTGGACCAGCTCGGCGTTCCGGTCCGGAGCGCGCACCGCATGATGGACGGATGACTGATCGCGAGGAACCGGCGGCGGCAGTGGACACGGAAGCACTGCCCACCCCGGCCGAGGGGCACCACGAGCGCACCGCACGCTCGACGGCAGCGGCCCGCTCAGCGACCGCCCGGCCGACTGGGGTGCGGACGCCCTGACGGGAACCGTCCGGTGAACAGCACCCCGCACGTGCGGCACGCACCGGGGCTCGGGGCTCGGTGCGCTCCTCATCTCCCCGCCGTCAGCGCGGACCACGGCGCCGTCACCGGTTTCGCCGGGGCCTGGCAGCGGCACACCGGCGCGACGCCGGGCATCCGGGACACCCGGCTCCGTCTGTACCGCCTCGGCACCCTCATCCCACCGGAGCCGCTGCCGGCGGGCCGGAGCCGCCTCCTGGGCGAACAGGATCTCGACCGAACCATGTCCTGGTGCCGTGAGTTCGCCGAGGCAGTCGGGGAGAACGTCACCATCGACGCCGCCTCCTGGAGCGGCACCCGTTTCGCCGACAAGCGCTACGGCGCCCCGCGTTATCCAATCCGTTCCCGGACATTACGGCATTGCGTTTCCCCACTTCTGCCCTTACGGTTCCCCCATGACTGCCGGGTCGGCCTTGTGCCGTGAGCGAGTTGGGTGCCCGGCCTCTGAGTGAGGCCGGCGCGGGCCAGAGGTCCGCCGTGTTCTTCCACCGCTGTCCTCAGCACTGTTGCCACTGCTACTGACACCTGCCGGGTGCGCGTACGGCGTCGTCGCCTCCCCCCGGTCAGCAGTGCCTGCGGGTTCGCCGCTTCCGCCCTGTCCCATGCCGTGCAATTCGGGCTGCCCGTAGCCCGAAATTCACCGGGCCATGGGCCACGGCGTTATCAGGCGACCCCGAAAACAGCGGATATCGCAATGCGTGCAAAGCGAAGACCTCGGAACCGCCCTCTCCCCATCACCCGGAAAGCAGAGAATGCCGAACCCTTTCAACCAGCAGATCATCGATGAGTTCCGCGCCCACCACGGGCGGGTAGGCGGCCCCTTCGAGGGCAGCCGGCTCCTCCTGCTCACCACGACCGGCTCCCGGACCGGCGAGCCCCATACGACCCCGGTCGGGTACCTCCCCGATGGCGACGGGAACGTCCTGGTCATCGCCTCGGCGGGCGGCGCGCCCCAGAACCCGGACTGGTACCGCAACCTCCTCGCCGAGCCGCGGGTGACCGTCGAGAGCGGCGCGTTCACGTACGAGGCCGAGGCCGTCGTCCTGAGCGGGGAGGAACGCGACCGGGCCTTCGCACGGGCGGTGGAGGACGAGCCCGGGTGGGCCGAGTACCAGAGCAGGACCGAGCGCGTCATTCCCGTGGTCGCGTTGCGCGAGATACCCGTGGCCGGACCGCCGAACATCAACGCGGCCTCCATGGGCGAGGCCGTCAAGGTCGTCCACGACGCCTTCCGCCGCGAGCTGGCGCTCATCAACGCGGAGGTGCAGCGGGGGGTCGAGAGCGGTGCCGCGCTCGGTGCTCAGCTCCGCGTCAACTGCCTGACCTTCTGCCAGGGGCTGCACAACCACCACACCGGCGAGGACATGGGCCTGTTCCCGTTCCTCGCCGCCCGCCACCCCGAGCTGGGCCCCGTCCTGGACCGGCTGCGCGAGGAGCACGAGCGGATCGCCGCACTCCTGGAGGAGCTCCGCCGCGTGGTGACGGACGCCGCGGCCGACACCACGGCCGACGCCGCCGATCCCGGTCGCGTACGCCGCGAGGTCGAGCGTCTGACCACCGAGCTGGAGGCCCACCTCACGTACGAGGAGGAGCAGTTGATCCCCGTACTGGACGCGGCCACGAGCTGAGGGACCGGGACCGGGGCCGCGCGGGCGTCGCCGGTGAGCGGCGGCGAGCCCTGGGGGGAGGAGATGGGCCCGGGAGAGTCCGCCGCTCACCAGCACGACCACGCTAGCCACGAAAACGATCACCGAGGTGCGCGCACGGTCATGATCCCGTCGCCTTCTCGTAACTCTCGTCACGCCGGATCCTGCCACCGGGCGGCCGGAAGGCCAGTCGGCCGTAAGGCCAGTCGGCCAGTCGGCCGGGCCGATGACGTCAGGCCCCCTCCCGGACCGCCCGGAGCAGTGTCTCCAGGGAGGACACCAGGTGCCCAGCAGGTACGCCCGCCTCCAGGAAGCGTCGTTCGCCGCGTTCGTCGGGGGCGTAGCCGAGGAAGGCCACGCCCGCCTCGCGGGCGGCGGCGGCGTCCTCGGGACGGTCGCCGATCATCAGTGACGCCCCGGGGGCCGCGCCCAGGGTGATCAGGGCCCGGCGCAGGGGGTGTGCGTACGGCTGGGGGAACCGGGGCGGCCGTGGGCGGCCGTGGACGTGCGGGACGAAGCACGCGGTGAGTCCCCTGCCGTCCAGGTACGACAGCACCGGGCGGTCGGAGGTGTCGCTGGTGATGGCCGGCCGGACGCCCAGCGCCACCCAGGTACGGACCAGGACGTCCGCATACGGGGTGGGCCACGCCCGCGGCACCTCCCGCAGCTCCTGCCGGGTGAGCCGTTCCTCCAGTTCCGCCAGCAGGTCACTGCCGGGACGACGGCCGGCCACGGCGGTCAGGACCGGGTACGGGTCCGGGCGGTCGCGTTCCTCCTCGGTGAGGAGATCGTGCAGTCCGCGCTCCCGCAGCCATGCCGCCCGGGCCCTCACGACGCGCTCCGCCGAGCGGCCCGGGTAGAGGAAGCAGATCGGTCCGTCGAAGTCGAAGACCACGTACCGCGTCCGGGACACCAGCTGCCGGAGATGGTCCGTCGCGTCCGCCACCGGCCCGGCTCCCGTCGCATCGAGTCCACTAGGTGAGTGTCAGTGTCGATGGACGGGCGATCGTTGCCCAGAGGGCGTCGAACCATTTCCCCGACTGTTCCACGAACGCTGCGTCCCACCCGCCCGCTCCCCGCTCGAAGCGGAACAGCAGTGACTGCTTGCCCCAGGCGTCGTACACCTCCGGCTCACCGCTCGGCAGTCGAGCACCTGCGCCTGGGACGTACGCTGCGCGGCGAGGGCACGGCGGGTCTCCGCCGCCCGGGCCGCGTCCCCGTCGACCGGCACGGGAGAGGCCTGCGTGAGGTCCGGGTCGGGCAGCAGGCAGCAGGCAGCAGGCAGCAGGCAGCGCAGGATGAGGGACGCGGGCCGCACCCGCCCCTCCCGGACGTGCAGCCGTGCGGTGTGCAGGGCCTCCATCAGCGTCTCCGCCGTGAGGCACACGACGTCGAGCCACGTGCGGCACCTCGCGAGCCCGCTCGATGTGCTCGGCGAGCGTCACGGTGGCCGGCCGGGGCCCCGCCGGCCCCCCGCGCGACGCGGCGATCTCCTGCGGGGGCCGTCCGCTGCTGCCGTTCACGTCCACGTTCTCCTGCGCCGGTGGTGACCCGGTGCTGCCGACCAACTCCGGACATCTCTCGGCCGGTTGGCAGCCGACTCCGGTCCTTGCCAGGTGACCGCACCCCCGGGACAGCCACTCCCGGGACAGCCCCGGCTAGGAGAGCGTCAGGTCCGTGGTGATGGTCTCCCAGAGGGCGTCGAACCATTTCCGGGACTCGGTCACGAACGCGGCGTCCATCTCCCCGCCGTCCCGTGCGAAGGAGAAGAGCAGGGACGTGGGACCCAGGGCGTCGTACAGCTCCAGTGTCCCGTCGTCCGTCTCCTCCTCGCGCCGGGTCAGCTGGTAGTACGCGAACAGCGCCTCCGCGTCGTTGAGCAGGTACAGCTTCACCGGCGGGGTGAGGGGCAGCGCGCGGAAGGTCACCCGGACATCGATGCCGTGGGAGGAGCGCAGGGACAGCAGGGTGTGCCGCAGCACCTGGCCCTGGGCGTTGCGCTGGGCCAGCCAGCGCCGGTGGACCGGGGCGCGCTCCTCCTCGTGGCGCTCCACCGGCACCGGGAACGCCAGGTCGATGTCCCGCGACGGCAGCAGGACACGGACGTCGACCGACTCGGGGCGCAGCCTGCCCTCGTGGATCAGGCGAACCGGTTCGCCCAGGGCCAGCAACAGCGTCTCGGCCGTGTGGCAGGCGGCGTCGATACGGACGTGCGGCGCCGCGAACGCCTTCGTGAGGCGCGGTGCCAGCCCGACCGGTGTCGGCCGGGGTTCGGTCCTCGCGGGGGTGGGGGGCGCGATCCGCGGCGGGCTGCCCTTGCTCACGTTGCTGAGCAGCCCGTCCTCCTGCAGTGCGCGCAGGGCCTGGCGGACGGTGCCCCGCTCCACGCCGAACTCCTCCGCGAGTTCGGCCTGGGTCGGCAGGCGGTCGCCGGCCCGGAGACCACCGGTGCGGATGCGCTCACGCAGGATGTCGGCGATCTCCTGGGGCGACAGCCTTCTGCGGCCGTTCGCTGCGGCGTTCTCCTGAGTCACCGGCAGAACGGTACAACCGTCTTCCCTCCGCGGACCATCCGCGGACCATCCGCGGACCGTCTGCGGACTATCCGCGGACCGACTGCGGACCATCCCCGGACGCTCCGTGAGGACCTGCCCAGCGGCTGTTTTCGAGGCGCGACCAACTGGGCACAACCTCAGTAAGTTGGTTGCCAACTCTGAGGAGTTGGCGGACGGTTTGCCTCCTCTCACCGCGGGTCGGCAGCTGCCCAACGGCCGTGAACGGCAGGTCCGTACCGCTCGGGTACCGGCCCCGCAGCCAAGGAGGTACCACCCGTGCCCCTCATAGCGCTCCTCTCCGCCGTCCTTCTCGCCGGCGTCGAACAGCTCATCGAGTGGCGGTACGGCCCGATGGGGATCATCGGGCTGCTGCTCCTCACCATCGGGCTGAAGGCCAGAAGCCCCCTCTGCAGCTCCATCGGCGCCGTCGTCCTCGCCATGACGGTGACCGCGCCCGCCACGTGACCGCGCCACCGCGGGCCTGCCCCACGGCCGGGGCACCGTACGGACGGCCGAACGACGTCCGGGAGGCGGTCAGTCCGTAAGCAGCATCTCGGAGCTGATCGTCTCCCACAGCGCGTCGAACCACAGGTGCGACTGCTCCACGAAGGTCGTGTCCCGCAGGGCCGCCCCCCGTTCGAAGGCGAACAGCATCGACTGCGTGCCCACGGTGTCGTACGTCTCCAGGTTCTCGCTGTCCACCTCACGCTCGTGCCGCTGCACGGTGTAGTACGCGAACAGCGCCTCCGAGCCGTTGAGCAGGTACAGCTTCACCGGCGGGGTGAAGGGCAGGGCCCGGAAGGAGACACGGACGTCGATGCCGTGCGTCGCGCGCAGGGTCATCAGGTTGTGCCGCAGCACCTGGCCCTGGGCGTTGCGCTGGGCCAGCCAGCGGCGCTGCAGCCGGCGGTCGGCCGACGGGTCGACCGAGGTCGGGGTCGGGAAGGCGAGGTCGATGTGGCGGCTGGGCATCAGCACCCGGACGTCGACCGTGGCCGGTTTCGTGCGACCCGAGTGAATCTCGCGCAACGGCTCCCCCATGGCGAGCGTCAGCGAGACGGACGTCAGGCAGAGTGCGTCGATCTTCACGTGCTCCACGGCGAAGGCGGCCGAGATGCGCGGGGCGAGCGCCACCGTCGTGGGCTGCGGCGGGGCCTCGGGCCCGATCAGGGCGTCCGCCGGGTTCGGTGCCACGGTGGCCGGGCTTCCCTTGGAAACGTTGGTGAGCAGACGCTCCGACTGAAGGATGCGCAGCGCCTGCCGTACGGCACCCCGCTCGACGCCGAACTCGTCGGCCAGCCTGGCCTGGGTGGGCATGCGCTCCCCCGGCCGCAGCACCCCGGACCTGATCCGGCTGCGCAGCTCGTCGGCCACCTCGCGGTGAGACCTCTGTGGCCGTTGTGCCCTCTTCCGCCCATTGACGGCGGTACTTTCCGGCTCCACGACCAAACCCTACAACTTCGCGCCATCTTGCGGCAGTTCATGGGAAGGTGGTTATGAGCCGACTCCAAGAGGAGATAAGAAAGATAGAGTTGGTCACCAACTTCGACAACATGGTCAGGCTAACGGGGGGTTGGCATCAGTGACGCCGGCCGGGCTCCCCACGGGAGGGGGGTCGGGAGCCCGGCCGGCCTCGCAGCACCGTCACAGCCGCACCATCACAGCCGCACAGTCACAACCGCATACGGTGACAACTTCACATCGCCACAACCGAATACGGCACACACAACTGAATACCGGGGAGCCTGCAACACCTCGTCACCGCGCATACGGATCACGGTGACAGCACCAGCGATCAGCGACCGCAGGGAAGGAGCACGGCTCAGCACGGCTCAGAAGAGGTCCGGGCACCACAGACGCCTGGACGTCCGCGGAAGGGCGTCGCCCACCAGGGCGGCGCCCTTCCGCCGCTCCGCCCGCCGCTCCGCCCGCCGCGCGCCTCAGAACATGGCCCTGATCTCCCCCACCTCCAGGCCGCCGCCCAGCAGCGGCACACCGCCGATCCGGGAGACCACCGGGGCGTCCACGCCCAGGAGGGCGAGGGCGCGGGCGAGGACCGGGCGGAGCGCACGGGTGCCCCCGTCCTCCACCTTGAGCGCCAGCGCCCGGCCGTCCGGCAGTGCCACCGCCTGGACGGCCTCCGCGCCCATCTTGGACAGCACGCCCGGGACCTCCCGCATCAGCCAGGTATCGTGCCGCCGGGTGCCGGCGACGTACTCGGGGTGGGTCCGCATGGCGTCCGCGACGCGGCGTTCGGCGGTGCCGGGGGCCGCGAGGACGAAGGAGCGGAAGGCGCGGGCGAGCCCGGTGAGGCCGATCGCCATGAGGGGCGCGCCGCACCCGTCGGTGCCCACCGAGGCGACCGGCTCGCCCGCCGCCTCCTCGACCACCGTGTGGATCAGCCGCTGGAGGGGGTGGTCCGGCTCCAGGTACGACTCGGTGGGCCACTCGCGCAGGACGCAGGCCGCGAGCATCGCCGCGTGCTTGCCGGAACAGTTCATGGTGACCCGGTCGCGGGCCGCGCCCGAGGCGAGGTACGTCTCCGCCTCCTCCTGGTCCAGCGGCAGGTCCGGCGGGCACTGCAGCCGCGCCGGCGTGAGCCCGTGCTCGGCGAGCATCTTCTGCACCAGGTCCCGGTGAAACGGTTCTCCGGAGTGGCTGGCGGCGGCCAGGGCGAGACGCTCCCCGGCGAGGTCGAGACCGGCCCGCAGGATGCCGGCCGCCTGCATCGGCTTGTTGGCGGACCGGGGGAAGACGGGCGCCGTCACGTCCCCGAGCGCCAGCTCCACCGAGCCGTCCGCGGCCAGCAGCACCAGGCTTCCCCGGTGCCGGCTCTCGACGAAGCCGGAGCGTACGGCCTCGGCGAGGACGGGCGGCGCGGCGGGAGGGGGGTCGAGGGGCGTCGCGGGGGGCGTGGCAGGGGTGACGGTCATCGGCGGTCGGCCTTCCGGAACGGGGACCTGCCCCGGCCCGGCCGGGGGTCTCCCGTCCGGCGCCACGTGACGGCGGTCGGCGGGCCGGTGACCGGTCGGGTCCGGCCGGACCCGGCACCGGGCGTCTCTGCCGCCGAAACGTCACCTGAGCAGGTCGTCTACTTGTGCTTCCCCTTCACGGTACCTGCGGGCGATCTCCGAGCTGCAGTCGTCGGCCGTGCGCTGGAGCTGCTGCCGCCGGCGGGAGACCTGCCGCTCGTAGCGGGCGAGCCGGCCCAGGCCGGCGGCCAGCTCGTCGTCCGTACGGGCCCGCAGGTCGGAGAGCTCCACCTCGCCGAGCATCTCCGCGGCCAGGGCCCGGTACTCCGCACCGCGCGGCGTGCCGACCGTCACGTGGCGGGCGGAGGAGCGCCGGCGGGTGGGCGCGTCCCGGAGGATCTCCGTGAGCCGGTCGACCAGACCCGCGGGCGCCGCCGTCCCGCCGCGCCGGGCCAGCTCCGCGCGCAGGATGTCGATCCGCCCCTGAAGCAGCCGCCGCACATAGCTGAGGTCGGCCTCGTCGCGCTGGGCGTCCCGGCGCAGCTCCCGCAGTTCCGGGAGGCGGAGTTCCGTCAGTCCGGGCCGCGGGGGGCCGGGGCGCAGGGGCGGACTGTCCGTGCGCTGGGTGGGCGGGCGGGGCGCCCCCGCGGCGGCCCACTCCGCCGGCCACGCCCCCGCGCCCAGGTCCGCACTGCCGCTCGTACTCGCACTCGATGCGCTCATGCTGCTGCCACCCGTCCCCTCGACCGGCGCGGCGCGGATCACGCACGCACCACAACACCCGCATGGTGCCACCAGAAGTGGACGCTATGTGACCGAGTGCCCTTGATCGGCCCAGATGGCCGGTTGAGGATATGAAGAACGATCATCCTCGCGGCACACGGCGCGCACCTGGGGTGACGCGGGGCGAAACGATTGCGCTCGGCGCGCGCCGGTCGTTCGTACCGGCTCCCGTCCATACCCCCGAACGGGTGACCCCGGTGCGCACGGCATCATGGTCCGCATGCGTGCGGTGGTGCAGAGGGTGGACGGCGCGAGCGTCGTCGTCGACGGCGAGACGGTCGGGGAGATCGACGGCGAGGGGCTGTGCGTCCTGGTCGGCGTGACCCACGAGGACACCAAGGAGAAGGCGGACCGGCTGGCGCGCAAGCTCTGGTCGCTCCGCGTGCTCCAGGACGAGAGGTCGTGCAGCGACATCGACGCGCCGCTGCTCGTGATCAGCCAGTTCACCCTGTACGGGGACGCCCGCAAGGGCCGCCGCCCCACCTGGAACGCCGCCGCGCCCGGCGAGGTCGCCGAGCCGCTCGTGGACGAGGTGGTGGCCCGGCTGCGCGCCCTGGGCGCGACGGTGGCGACGGGCCGGTTCGGCGCGCAGATGCGGGTCTCGCTGACGAACGACGGCCCGTTCACCGTACTGATCGAGGTCTGACGGGTCCGGTCGGATCGAGTGCGGCCGGGCCCCGTCCACAGGCCTACGGCTCGACGACGGCCTCCTGCGCCGCCGCCGTGTCCCCGGCCAGCAGGCGCGCGTCCAGCGGCACGTTCCGCTTGACCAGCGCGAGTGCGACCGGGCCGAGCTCGTGGTGGCGTACGGACGTGGTGATGAAGCCGATCCTCCGGCCCTCACCCTCGCCCTCACCCGCGACGCGGATCTCGGTGCCGTGCGCGGGCAGGTGCACCTCGCTGCCGTCCAGGTGCAGGAAGACCAGGCGGCGCGGGGGCTTGCCCAGGTTCTGCACGCGGGCCACGGTCTCCTGGCCGCGGTAGCAGCCCTTCTGCAGGTGCACCGCGGTGCCGATCCAGCCCAGCTCGTGCGGGATGGTGCGGTGGTCGGTCTCGAAGCCGAGGCGGGGCCGGTGCTGCTCGACGCGCAGCGCCTCGTACGCGAGCAGTCCGGCGGCGGGGCCGGCGCCCTCCGCGTACGCCTCCAGGTCCGCGCGGGGCAGGAAGAGGTCGCGGCCGTACGGGGTCTCGCGGACGACGACGCCCTCGGGGACCTCGGCGATGGAACCGGCCGGCAGGTGCACGACCGCGATGTCGTCCGTCCGGTCCGCCACGTCCACCCGGTAGAAGAACTTCATCGACTCCAGGTACGCGATCAGCGCGCCCTGCGTGCCGGGCTCCACGTGGGCCCAGACGGTCTCCCCGTCGTCGACGAGGTACAGCGCGTGCTCGACGTGGCCGTTGGCGGACAGCACGAGCGCTTCGGTGGCCCGGTGGGCCGGCAGGTCACTGACGTGCTGGGTGAGCAGCAGGTGCAGCCAGCTGAGCCGGTCCGCGCCGGTGACGGTCACGACGCCCCGGTGGGAGAGGTCGACGAAACCGTCGCCGCCGGCGAGGGCGCGCTGCTCGCGGAACAGATCGCCGTAGTGGGCGGCGACGCCTTCGTCCACGCCCTCGGCGGGGACGGCGCCGGGCAGGGACAGCAGTGGGCTCTTCATGGGACCAAGCCTACGACTTGGTAGTTGAAGCCTTGAGGGAGCAACCCTCGCACCGGCCGAAGATGGCGAAGTGCTTCAGGTCCGTGTCGAAACCGAACGTCTCACGGAGCTTGTCCGTGAACTCGGCGGCCACTTCGACGTCCGCCTCGATCACGTTCGTGCAGTCGCGGCAGACCAGATGGAGATGGTGGTGCCGGTCCGCGAGGTGGTAGGTGGGCGCCCCGTGCCCCAGATGGGCGTGCGAGACCAGCCCGAGTTCCTCCAGCAGCTCCAGCGTGCGGTACACGGTGGAGATGTTGACCCCCGACGCCGTCTTCCTCACTTCGCCGAGGATGTCGTCGGGGGTCGCGTGCTCCAGGGTGTCCACGGCTTCGAGCACGAGTTGCCGCTGCGGGGTCAGCCGGTAGCCGCGCTGCCGCAGATCACTCTTCCAGTCGGTGCTCACCACACGGGAAGTCTAGGGCGAGTCGCGCGGAAGCGGTCGGGGAAGTCGCCGGAGTCACCGAAAGGCGCTCACCGGAAGAAGGCGATCCCGTCGTCCGGCATGTCGTCCGGGAGGGCCTTGGCCCAGCGCTCGACGTCCTCGGGCGTGACGACCTTCTTCAGGTGGGCCGACATGTAGGGGCGCAGCTCGACCTCGGGGGTCTGCTTCTCGCCGACCCACATGAGGTCGCTCTTCACATAGCCGTAGAGCCGCTTGCCACCGCTGTACGGGCCCGAGGCGGCGGTCCGGGCCACCGCGTCCGTGACCAGGTCGATCTGCGGCTTCTTCTCGGCCATCTCGCCGTACCAGACCTCGACGACACCGTCGTCACGGACCATGGTGACCTCGACCTTGCGGTCGGCGTCGATCCGCCAGAAGCCGAACTCGCTCTCCAGCGGACGGACCTTGTTGCCGTCGTTGTCGAGCACCCACGTGTGGGAGCGGTACTCCAGGAAGTCCCGGCCGTCGTGGGTGAAGGTGACCTCCTGGCCGAAGTTGCACTTCTCGTCGCCGGGGAAGTCGTGCACGCCCGCACCGGCCCAGTTCCCGAGCAGGAAGGCGAGCGGGACGAGGTCCTTGTGCAGGTCGGACGGGATCTCAATCATGGGATAGGAAGTTCCTCGATGGGGGTCAGCGCTGGCCCTGGTACAGCTTCTTCACTGCCAGCCAGGTGAAGGCGAGGACGCCGACGGCGACCAGGACCAGCAGGACTTCGAAGAAGATCTCCACAGGGTGCTCCTCGATTGAGCGGGTGTAGCGCATACGTACACGGGGCCGGGCCCCAGCTTACGCGGCGGGGGCCCGGGTTTCCGCGTGAGGTGGGGCTCGGCCGGACGGGGCGGCCCCGGGACGGCCCGCCCCACGGACTACCATCCCGCCATGGCGAAGAAGCTCCTGATCAAGGTGACGGCCGGGGCGGACGCCCCCGAGCGCTGTTCGCAGGCGTTCACCGTGGCGGCGGTGGCCGTGGCCAGTGGGGTGGAGGTGTCCCTCTGGCTGACCGGGGAGTCCGCCTGGTTCGCGCTGCCGGGGCGGGCGGCCGGGTTCGAGCTCCCGCACGCGGCTCCGCTGCCCGATCTGCTCGACTCGGTCCTGGCCGGCGGCCGCCTCACCCTGTGCACCCAGTGCGCGGCCCGGCGCGACATCACCGAGGCGGACGTCCTCGAGGGCGTGCGGATCGCGGGCGCGCAGGTGTTCGTGCAGGAGGCGATGGCGGACGGCACCCAGGCACTCGTGTACTGACCGTGACGTGGCGTGACCAGCGTGACGGGGCCGTCAGGACGTGCCCGTCAGGGCTGTCTGCGCCGCTTCCTGCCGTCCAGCTCGTCCCACCACTCGTCGGACTCCTCGTCGCCGGAGGGCGCGTCCCACCACCGGTCGTCGGGGCCGCGGCGATTGGCCACGATCGCGGCCAGCGGTGGGATGACCATCGCCACCACGCACATGCCGACGGCCACGGGCACCGACCAGAGGCGGACGACGGCGCAGCCCAGGACGAAGAGCGTCAGGCAGACGCCCATCATGGCGAAGTACACGTGCCGCCGCCGTGCGTACATGTCTCCCAGCGTAGGCCCGGAACGGGCGCCCGCACGCGGTACGGCGAAGGGCCGTACCTCCGGGCCCTTCGGCCCCGGGATACGGCCCTTCTCGCTGTCCGGCTTCCGCCGGCCGCCGTCACACGGCTGCTCAGACGGCGATGGCGACCTCCGCCAGGCCGCCCTGCTGAGCGACCACGGTCCGGTCCGCCGTGCCACCGGGAACGAGGGCCCGCACGGTCCAGGTGCCCTCGGCGGCGTAGAAGCGGAACTGTCCGGTCGCCGAGGTGGGCACCTCTGCGGTGAACTCACCGGTCGCGTCCAGCAGCCGGACGTAGCCGGTCACCGGCTCGCCGTCGCGGGTCACCTGCCCCTGGATGGTGGTCTCACCCGGCTTGATCGTCGAGGCGTCCGGGCCGCCGGCCTTCGCTCCACACATGTGCTTCTCCCTTGCTTGGCGGGGCCGAGCTACTTGGCGGGGCCGAGCTCGATCGGCACGCCCACGAGGGAGCCGTACTCGGTCCAGGAGCCGTCGTAGTTCTTGACGTTCTCGACACCGAGCAGCTCGTGCAGCACGAACCAGGTGAGCGAGGAGCGCTCACCGATGCGGCACAGGGCGATGGTGTCCTTGGAGAGGTCGATCTGCTCGTCCTCGTAGAGGGCCTTGAGCTCGTCGTCGGACTTGAAGGTGCCGTCGTCGTTGGCGTTCTTCGACCACGGGATGTTGCGCGAGGACGGCACGTGGCCGGCGCGCTGCGACTGCTCCTGCGGCAGGTGGGCCGGGGCGAGCAGCTTGCCGGAGAACTCGTCGGGCGAGCGCACGTCGACGATGTTCAGCTTGCCGATCGCGGCGACGACGTCGTCGCGGAAGGCGCGGATCGAGGTGTCCTGCGGCTTGGCCGTGTACGTGGTGGCGGCGCGCTCGGGCACCTCCTCGACCAGCTCGCGGGCGTCCAGCTCCCACTTCTTGCGGCCGCCGTCGAGGAGCTTCACGTTCTCGTGGCCGTACAGCTTGAAGTACCAGTAGGCGTAGGCCGCGAACCAGTTGTTGTTGCCGCCGTAGAGGACGACCAGGCTGTCGTTGGCGATGCCCTTGGCCGAGAGGAGCTTCTCGAAGCCCTCCTGGTCGAGGAAGTCGCGGCGGACCGGGTCCTGCAGGTCCTTGGTCCAGTCGAGCTTGATCGAGTTCTTGATGTGGTTCTTGTCGTACGCGGTGGTGTCCTCGTCCACCTCGACGACGACGAGGTTCTCGTCGGACAGGTGCTCCTGCAGCCAGTCGGCGTCGACCAGGACGTCGCTGCGGCTCATGTTGTTCTCCTCCGGGGCAGTTGCGGCGGTGCTGTGCGTGACGAAGCGGGAGGTGCGCGGTCAGGCCCGGCGGGCGGGCGACGCGGCGCACGGGCGGCCCTGGATCGGGGCCAGGGCCCGGGGAAACGGGAGGCGCGCTCCCGTCAGACGGCGCGACAGAGCATGGCGGCGACGCGGCACAGGTCGACTGCCCGCCGCTTCGTGAGGTCCGCCTGTCGCTGCTTCATGCGCCCGATCGTAAGGACGGACGGGTACGCGTGTCACCGATGTGTCGCATCGTGAGACAAGACCGTCCGAAGTATGGGAAGGGCGGGGCTCCGCAAGGCGCAGGGGACCGCTGCGGACGCATGTTCGGGAGGTCGTGACTGCGGTACGGACAGCCGCGTCTCGCCTGACGGACGGCCGGGCCCACGCGCGGCCGTCAGCTGTCCTACCCCGCCAGTTCGACGTCCGAACCCTTCACCGTGATCCGCACGCCGTCCGCGGCGCCCTCGACCTTGTCGAGCGCGATGCCGCCGGGGAGCTTGTCGATGGCCTGCTGGAAGTCGGTGAACGAGCGCATCGCGCTGTCGGGCAGGCTCACGCCCAGGTCCGGCAGGGAGTCCGCGCGCGCCTGGACGGTGCCGTCCTCGACGGCGACCGAGCTGAGCACGGTGACCGGCTCGGGCAGGTCGAGGCCGAGGACGGTCGCGTCCACCTCAAGCTTGATCTTGCCGTCGCCGCCGTCGGAGAGGCCGACCACCCGGGCCGTCACCCCGGGCGCGATCTGGGTGGGCTCCGACTTCGCGGCTTTGAGGAGTTCCCCGTACGGGATGATCGCGCTGCCCGTGGCGGACCGTGCGGTGGCCGAGCTGAAGTCCCCGGCGAAGGCGACCCCGCGCATGTCGGCCCTCAGGTCGGTGATGCGGACGGTGCCACCGCCGTCGCCGGAGGGCGCCTCGTAGTCCGGTATGCCCACCTCGACCTCGTCCAGCTCGCCGCCCGCGACCTGGGTCAGGAAGGGAAAGCCCTGGATGGACACGTCCGGTGTGCTGCTCAGGCCCTCGCTGGTACGCAGTCTGTCGGCCGCCTCGTTCTCGGCGAAGTTGACCGCGACACGGTCCGCGATCACGAAGAGTCCGCCGAGGATCACGGCGACGACGATCAGTGCTCGCAGTGCGCGCATGTCCTGGATCCCGCCCGTCAGCTCGTCGCTCGTCAACGGCCCGAGCGGCCGCTTGCACGCGACCCTAGCCGGGCGGGAGGCGGAACGCGGTGTCTTCCCGATGAGGAGTCGATCACCCGTGCCGGCCGGCCGCGCCTACCCCAGCGCGCGGCCCAGCAGGTAGACCGCGGGCGCCGCCACCGCGAGGGGCAGCGCCACACCGGCCGTGAAGTGCACGAAGCGGGACGGGTAGTCGTAGGCGGCGACGCGGTGACCGGCCAGGGCGCAGACGGCCGCGCCCAGCCCGACGAGGGCCCCCTGCCCGCCCAGGCCCGTCATCGAGCCCGCCGCGATCCCGGCGCCCGCACCGGCCAGCAGCGCCACGACCACGGAGGCCGCCGCCGGCAGGGGCAGGGCGCGGGCGAGCACCGCCACGGCCACCGCCGCCGCGCCCGCCGTCACCGCGTCGGACTCGGCCGCCAGGTACCCGGTGGCGATGATCGCCAGGGCGGCCGACGCGACCGTCGCCGTCAGTCCGTACATCCGCTCGTCGGGATCGGCGTGGCTGCGCAGCTGGAGCACGAGCGTCAGCAGGACCCACACGCCGAGGGTGCCGAGGATGGCGGCCGGTGCGTTCTCCCGGCCGACCGCGAGCAGGGCCACGTCGGCGGTGAGCGCGCCGGCGAAGGCCAGCACGATGCCCTGCCGGGCGGGCCACATGCCGTTGAGCCGGAACCAGCCGGCCGCGGTCACCGCCTGGAGAATCACCAGCGGCACGACCAGGGCGTACTGGCCGATCGCCGCCGTCGCGGAGAGCAGGATCCCGAGGACGGCGGTGAGCAGCGCCGGCTGCATACCGGGCTCGATGATCGGCGACCGGCCCTCGGCGCGGGCGCGCTGGGCATCGGTGATGCGGGCGTTCCCGGTGAGGGTCGGGGGACCGTAACCGGCCTCCGGCTCCGCCTCCTGCTGCGGCTCCTGGTGCGCCTGGTGCGCCTGGTGCGCCCGCTGTGCCTGGTCGGTGGGCGCGGCCCGGCGCGTGGGCGCGGGCACCGCCGCTCCGGCGGGGGGACGGGTGGCGAAGTGCTGGGCCGGCTGCTGGGCCGGCTGCTGATGGCCGTGAGGCTGGTGCTGCTGCTGGGGCTGCTGCGTCTGATAGTGCGGTTGGTGCTGCTGATGCTGTTGGTGCTGCTGATGCGCGTGGGGCTGGGTGTACCCCTGCGGGTATCCCTGCGGCTGGGCGGCGTACTGCTGCCACTGCTGCTGTGCCTCGGGCGCCAGGGGCTGCTGCTGCCCGTACCCCTGGGACGGCAGGTAGGCCGTCTCCGCCGCGTCGGCCGCGGGGACCGGCGGCTGCAGCTGCGTCTCCCAGGTCTGGCCCGCCCACTGCTGGGTGTACTGCTGCTGTTCCTGCTCCTCCGCGTACTGCCAGGCGGGCTGCGAGGGCTGCGAAGCATGCGAGGGCTGGGCGGGCTGCTGCTGGTACGGGTCGTACCCCTCGTAGGGGGAGCCGTGGGGCTGGTTGCTCATCGTGTGGTCACCCTCCTGCGAACGGCGGGAGCACCTCGACCGTGCCGCCCTCGGCCAGCCGTACCGTCTCATGTCCGCGGGTGCCCACGGGATCACCGTCGACGAGGAACGAGCATCGCCGCAGCACGCGGACCAGTTCGCCCGGGTGTCGCCCGCGGACCGCGTCCAGCGCCTCGGCGAGCGTGCCCGCGTCGTACGGCTCCTCGGCGGTCCCGGCGGCGGCCTTGGCTGCGGCCCAGTACCGCACCGTGCCCTTTGCCATCTCGTCCCTCAATCGTCGTGACGCACATCAGTGTTGGTGTACGCGGTGAACACCGCCAGGCTAGCCGCCCGCGCCGAACGGGGCGGCCAGGGGACCGAACGCCGACCGAACACCGTACGAGAACGGGTCGGAACGGGCACTCAGGGGCGACCCCGTGCGCCCTGCGGGCCGACCGGCCCGACCGCCTCGGCGCGCACACCTCGATACGCATCCACCCGCGCTCCTGTGCGCCCCTGGCACCCCCGGCACTCCCGGCGGTGCGAACACGGAGTGACGTGAGGGTGGCGTTCCGGCGTCGCGCACGACGCCCCCTGGCTCGCGCACGACGCCGATCGGCACCCCGTCGTACGTGCGCGGAGGCCTCCGCGGCGGCGTGCGCACGCCCTTCTCCGGGGGCCGGACGGCAGGCGGTGGCGCCACATGACCTGCCGCACCAGTGCTCATGTGGGCTATTCTGCTGAGTGAAGGACTCGGGCAGCGTTGCCCCCGGGTCCTTTTGTGCTTTCGGAAGCGTTGTATACGACGCGGGAAACCGCAGGTGTACGGCGGGTCCACCGCACAGCGGGTCCCCGGGGCGCGGGATTCGCACCGTACGAAGCAGTGCCGCAGACTCCCCCACCCCTGTGAAGAGGGCGTGGGAGTGCCCCATCGCAGGGACCGAGGAGGAACCGAACGTTATGGGCGAGCGAACCGTGCACGAACCGACGACGACCCGGGTGCTCGAGCGAGGCCGCAAGCACGAGGGAGGAGCGCGATGAGCTCTCTGTTGCTGCTGACCAACGCCCTCCAGCCGTCGACGGAGGTGCTCCCCGCCCTCGGCCTGCTCCTGCACAACGTACGCGTGGCCCCCGCGGAGGGCCCCGCCCTGGTCGACACCCCCGGCGCCGACGTCATCCTGATCGACGGCCGCCGCGACCTCCCCCAGGTGCGCAGCCTGTGCCAGCTGCTGCGGTCCACCGGGCCCGGCTGTCCGCTCGTCCTCGTCGTCACCGAGGGCGGCCTCGCGGCCGTCACCGCCGACTGGGGCATCGACGACGTGCTGCTGGACACCGCGGGTCCCGCCGAGGTCGAGGCCCGGCTGCGGCTCGCCATGGGCCGCCAGCAGATCGTCAACGACGACTCGCCGATGGAGATTCGCAACGGCGACCTGTCGGTGGACGAGGCGACGTACAGCGCCAAGCTCAAGGGCCGGGTGCTCGACCTGACCTTCAAGGAGTTCGAGCTCCTGAAGTACCTCGCGCAGCACCCGGGCCGCGTCTTCACGCGCGCGCAGCTGCTCCAGGAGGTCTGGGGCTACGACTACTTCGGCGGTACGCGCACCGTCGACGTGCACGTACGGCGGCTGCGGGCCAAGCTCGGCCCCGAGCACGAGTCGCTGATCGGCACCGTGCGGAACGTGGGCTACCGGTTCGTGACGCCCGAGAAGGCGGACCGCTCGGCCGAGGCGACGGCCAAGGCGGCCGCTCGGGCACAGGACGCACGAGACGCACAGAGCACACAGAGCGCGCAGAGCGCACAGGAGACGGCACCCGCGGACGCCTCCGAGGTGGGCGCGGAGGCCTGACCCGCGCGCGGGGCGTGACCGGTTCCGTACCGGGAGCCGGTACGCCCTGCCCAGAGCCTTGCAATCCGCGTAGACTCCGCGCGTGGCCAAGGTGACTCGGGACGACGTGGCGCGACTTGCGGGGACCTCCACCGCCGTCGTCAGCTACGTGATCAACAACGGACCCCGGCCGGTCGCCCCGGCCACGCGCGAGCGCGTCCAAGCAGCGATCAAGGAGCTGGGCTACCGGCCCGACCGGGTGGCCCAGGCCATGGCGTCACGGCGGACCGAGCTCATAGGCCTGATCGTGCCGGACGCCCGCCAGCCCTTCTTCGGGGAGATGGCCCACGCCGTCGAACAGGCGGCCGCCGAGCGCGGCAAGATGGTCCTCGTCGGCAACTCCGACTACATCGCCGAGCGCGAGGTCCACTACCTGCGGGCCTTCCTCGGGATGCGGGTCTCCGGCCTGATCCTGGTCAGCCACGCGCTGAACGACAACGCGGCCGCCGAGATAGACGCCTGGGACGCGCGCGTGGTGCTGCTGCACGAGCGGCCCGAGGCGATCGACGACGTCGCGGTCGTCACGGACGACATCGGCGGCGCCCAGCTCGCGGTGCGCCACCTGCTGGAGCACGGGCACGAGTACGTGGCCTGCATGGGCGGTGTCGCGGAGACCCCGCTGGTCGGCGACCCCGTCTCCGACCACGTCGAGGGGTGGCGACGCGCCATGCAGGAGGCGCGGATACCCACGGAGGGGCGCCTGTTCGAAGCCCCGTACAACCGCTACGACGCGTACGAGATCGCCCTCGATCTGCTGGCCGGCCCGGACCGGCCGCCCGCGATCTTCTGCTCCACCGACGACCAGGCGATCGGCGTGCTGCGCGCGGCGCGCGAGCTGCGCATCGAGGTACCGCAGGAGCTGGCGGTCGCCGGCTTCGACGACGTCAAGGAGGCCGCGCTGACGGACCCGCCGCTGACGACCGTCGCGTCGGACCGTACGGCGATGGCCCGGGCGGCGGTGGACCTGGTGCTCGACGACGGGCTGCGGGTCGCGGGCTCACGGCGCGAGCGGGTGAAGCTGTTCCCGTCGCGGCTGGTGGTCCGGCACTCCTGCGGCTGCCGGTAGCCCTCCCTCCTGGCCGCCCGGCGGAAGGCGCCGCGTCCTCAAATCGGGCGAACGCGGTTCTGCCGGGCTTCTCAGCCGGGACTCAGGGAGCTCTCATGGACGGGCGACAAGCTCATGGACATGACCGAGAGCAGCTTCCGCCGCAGCGGCGAGTACGACCACCAGTACCCCCAGGGACACGGACAGCAGGTCTACACCCCCGGCGCCCCCACCACTTCCGCCACTCCTGTCGCTCCTGTCCCTTCCGTCAATCCGGAGTGGCCGCCCCCGCCGGCGTACGAGCCGAGTGCCGCGCGGGACGTGCGGGAGCCCGCTCCGGCGCCCAGGAAGCGCACCCGTGGCCCGCTGGCCCTGCTGGCCGCCGTGGCGATCGTCGCCGCGGCCATCGGCGGCGGCACCGCGTACGGCATCCAGGAGCTGACCGGCAAGGACGTCACGGCCGCCGCCTCGACCAGCACCAGCGTGGTGCCGACCAGCGAGAAGGGCACCGTCGCGGGGGTCGCCAAGGCGGTCAGCCCGAGCATCGTGGAGATCAGCGCCTCCTCGAACGCCGGCGAGTCCACCGGCTCCGGGGTGATCATCACCAGTGACGGCGAGATCATCACCAACAATCACGTCGTCTCCGGCGCCTCCTCGGTCACGGTGACGACGGACGACGGCAAGGAGTACGGCGCGCAGGTCGTCGGCACCGACAGCGCGAAGGACCTGGCACTGATCAAGCTGGAGAACGCCTCGGGGCTGACGGCCGCCTCCCTGGGCGACTCCGACAACGTCCAGGTCGGCCAGGAGGTCGTGGCGATCGGCTCCCCCGAGGGCCTGACCGGCACCGTGACCAGCGGCATCGTCTCCGCTCTCGACCGGGACGTGACCGTCTCCACGGACGAGAGCCAGGGGCAGCAGCAACAGCAGCAGGGTGGCGGCGAGTGGCCGTTCGAGTTCGGCGGCCGGCAGTTCAACGGGGACACCGGCTCCTCGACGACGACGTACAAGGCGATCCAGACGGACGCCTCCCTCAACCCGGGCAACTCCGGCGGCGCCCTGATCGACATGAGCGGCAACATCATCGGCATCAACTCCGCGATGTACTCGTCGAGCTCGGCCTCCTCCGACGCGGGCAGCGTGGGCCTCGGCTTCGCCATCCCGGTCAACGACGTCAAGTCCGACCTGAGCACCCTGCGGGCGGGCGGCGCCGACAGCTGAGCCGCACGGTCCCGGGGTTCCCACTGCCCGGCCGTCCACCGGACGTGCGAGGCTGAAGACGCCCGCTACGTCCCGTCACACCGCACCCGAGGAACGACACCATGAGCCCCGCCGAAGGCGACCGCGACCCCCAGCGCATCCTGATCGTCGACGACGAGCCGGCGGTGCGCGAAGCACTCCGGCGCAGCCTGGCCTTCGAGGGGTACGACACCGAGGTGGCCGTGGACGGCGCGGACGCGCTGGAGAAGGCCACCGCGTACCGGCCCGACCTGGTCGTCCTGGACATCCAGATGCCGCGCATGGACGGGCTGACCACCGCCCGCCGGATGCGCGGCGCGGGCACCACCACGCCGATCCTGATGCTGACGGCCCGTGACACCGTCGGCGACCGCGTCACCGGCCTGGACGCGGGGGCGGACGACTATCTTGTGAAGCCGTTCGAGCTGGACGAGCTGTTCGCCCGGGTCCGCGCGCTGCTGCGGCGCAGTTCGTACGCGGCGGCCGCGGCCGCGCGGGACGGCGGCCCGCAGGACGAGGTGCTCGCCTTCGGCGACCTGACCATGAACCTCGCGACCCGCGAGGTCACGCGCGGCAGCCGGGCGGTCGAGCTGACCCGCACCGAGTTCACGCTGCTGGAGATGTTCCTGGCCCATCCGCGGCAGGTGCTCACGCGCGAGCAGATCCTCAAGGCGGTCTGGGGCTTCGACTTCGAGCCGTCCTCCAACTCCCTCGACGTGTACGTGATGTACCTGCGCCGCAAGACCGAGGCGGGCGGCGAGCCCCGCCTCGTGCACACGGTGCGCGGCGTGGGCTACGTACTGCGTGCGGGCGGCGCGGAGTGAGGGCACTCGTACGCCGGTACCGCTCCCTGCCCCTGCGGGCCCGGCTGTCGCTGCTGGTCTCGGCGGCGGTGGCGTTCGCCGTGGCGGCGGTGTCGGTGACGTGCTGGTTCATCGTGCAGGGGAAACTGTACGACCAGGTCGACAACGACCTGAAGAAGATGGTGAACCGGCCGGAGCTGGGGGACGTGGCCGAGAACGTCCTCAATCTCTGCGTCCAGGACGTGCGGGACGACATCCGCGGCATCCCGAGCAACAGTTACTTCCAGGTGGTCAAGGAGGACGGGACCGTCTGCGTGAACCCGACCGCGATCGGCAGGGTCAGGGTCTCCGACACCGACAAGGCCGTCATCAGGAACACCGGCCACGGCAACGGCGTCTTCCACGACGGGACCGACGGGAGCGGCAACGCGGTGCGTGTACTGACGGTGCCCGTGTCCACCACCGAGGGCCCGGCGGCCATCGTCCTCGCGACTCCCCTCAGGAGCACCCAGTCCACGCTCAACGAACTGGCCCTGCTGCTCCTGCTCGTCTCCGGCATCGGAGTCGTCGGCGCCGGAGCCGCCGGCCTGGCGGTCGCCCGCGCGGGTCTCCGCCCCGTGGACAAGCTCACCGAAGCGGTCGAGCATGTCGCCCGCACCGAGGACCTGGGCATCCGCATTCCGGTGGAGGAGGACAGCGACGACGAGATCGCCCGGCTCTCCCGTTCCTTCAACTCCATGACGTCGTCCCTCGCCGACTCCCGGGAACTCCAGCAGCAGCTGATCGCGGACGCCGGTCACGAGCTGCGCACCCCCCTCACCTCCCTCCGCACGAACATCGAGCTCCTCACCCGCAGCGAGGAGACCGGCCGCCCGATCCCGGAGGCCGACCGCAAGGCGCTGCTCGCCTCGGTGAAGGCCCAGATGACCGAGCTGGCCGCGCTCATCGGCGACCTCCAGGAACTGTCCCGCTCGGACTCGGACCGGCCCGGCGAGCGCGTCCAGGTGGTGGACTTCCTGGACACGGTGGAGTCGGCCCTGCGCCGGGCCCGGCTGCGCGGCCCGGAGCTCACCATCACGGCGGACCTCGCCCCCTGGTACGTCCGCGCCGAACCGTCGGCGCTGGAGCGCGCCATCGTCAACATCCTGGACAACGCGGTGAAGTTCAGCCCGGAGGGCGGCACGATCGAGGTGTCCCTGGCGCAGGGCGTCCTCACCGTCCGCGACCACGGCCCCGGCATCCCCGCCGAGGACCTCCCCCACGTCTTCGACCGCTTCTGGCGCTCACCCTCCGCGCGGGCCCTGCCGGGCTCGGGGCTGGGCCTGTCGATCGTGGCGCGGACGGTACGGCAGTTGGGCGGCGAGGTCGCGCTGGCCCGCGCGGAGGGGGGCGGCACGGTGGCGACGGTACGGCTGCCGGGGGCGCCCGTGGCTCCGCCGGAGCTCCCGTAGCGAGGTCGACCGTTCCCCCCACTGATCGCATACGCGCTCACCCGGACCGCGTCGTGTCCGACCGTCACGTCGTGGTCGACGTCATCGACCTGGTGGCTCCCCGATCGCCCGGAGCGGCCTCCGGGCCCCCGGCAACCTTTCCGCGACCGGCGCCCACCAGGGGACGGCCCGCCCGTCACGGCGGGCACCCATCCCCCCGCACGGAACGGAATCGGCGCATGACGGAGATCCGCGGCAAGGCACTGCACCGTAGACGGAGGACCGCTCCCCTGATGGCCGGGGTCCCGCTGGCCCTCGTCGCCGCCGGGACGATGGCGTACGGCGACGGGCTCGGGATCGTCGACGAGGGCGTACAGGCGCGGGCCGCCACGGCCCCCGTCGCCGCCGCGCCCGCCTGGGCCTCCGACGTGGCCGACGGGTTCGCCTCGGTCAACGCCCTGGGGCAGAACGGGACGTACGGCGGGCGGGGCGGCCAGACCGTCACTGTGAGGACGCTCGCGGACCTGGAGAAGTACGCCACCGCGCCCGAGCCGTACGTGATCGTCGTCGCGGCGGCCATCGACATGAACCCCGTCGGCAAGGAGATCAAGGTCGCCTCCGACAAGACGATCGTGGGGTCGGGCACCTCCGGGCACATCGTCGGCGGCGGGTTCTTCCTCGGCACCGGCGTGCACAACGTGATCATCCGGAACCTGACGATCCGGGACGCGTACCAGGGCGTCTGGAACGACAAGGACCACGACTTCGACGCCATCCAGATGGACGGCGCGCACCACGTCTGGATCGACCACAACGACCTGCGGAACATGGCCGACGGGCTGATCGACAGCCGCAAGGACACCACGTACGTCACCGTGTCCTGGAACCGGATGAGCCAGAACAACAAGGCCTTCGGCATCGGCTGGACGGAGAACGTCACCGCCGACCTCACCATCCACCACAACTGGATCCGCGAGACCGAGCAGCGCAACCCCTCCGCCGACAACATCGCGCACGCGCACCTCTACAACAACTACCTGGAGGACACCGCCGGGACGAGCATCAACTCCTCGTACGGCAACTACGCGCGCGGGTCCACGAAGATGGTCCTGGAGAACTCCTACTTCCAGGGCTTCAAGAACCCGGTGCAGAAGGACAGCACGGCGGCGATCGTGCAGCGCGGGAACGTCTTCTCGGGCACCAGCGGGCGCAACGAGAGCGGTGGCACGGCGTTCGACCCGAAGGCGTACTACACCTACACGCTCGACGCGGCGGCGAACGTGCCCTCGCTGCTCAAGTCGGGTGCCGGTCCGCGGAGCACGATCGGTACGGGAGCCACGGCGAGCACCCTGGCCGCCGCGGCCACCACCCTCACCGTCGCCAAGGACGGCAGCGGCCAGTACACGACCGTCCAGGCCGCCGTGAACGCCGTACCGGCCAACAACTCCTCCCGCGTGGTGATCGCCGTCAAGCCGGGCACCTACCGCGAGCTGGTCAAGGTGCCCTCGAACAAGCCGCACGTCACCATCCAGGGCACCGGCGGCAGCCGCAACGACACGGTGATCGTCTACAACAACGCGGCCGGCACCCAGAAGCCCGACGGCTCGGGCACGTACGGCACCAGCGGCAGCGCCACCGTCGCCGTGGAGGCCGACAACTTCCAGGCCCGCAACCTCACCATCACCAACGACTTCGACGAGGCGCGGAACCAGAGCCTCAGCGGGCACCAGGCGGTCGCCCTGCGCACCGCCGCCGACAAGGTGTTCCTCGACTCGATCATCGTCAACGGCGACCAGGACACCCTGCTCCTGGACACCGCGGCCAAGGACAAGCTGGGCCGGGTCTACCTGACCAACTCGTACGTCGTCGGCAACGTCGACTTCATCTTCGGGCGGGCCACCGCGGTGATCGACCGGTCGGTCATCACGCTGAAGAAGCGCTGGGACGGGTCGTCCGCCGGGTACATCACCGCGCCGAGCACGGCCGCGAACCGCAAGGGCTTCCTGATCAACCGGTCCACCGTGAACGGTGACGTGTCCGCGTCCAGCTTCTACCTGGGCCGGCCGTGGCACGCGGGCGGCGACGCCGCGCTGGACCCGCAGACCACGGTCCGCGACTCCACGCTCAGCGCCGCGATCAGGTCCACGCCGTGGACCGACATGAGCGGCTTCTCGTGGAAGGACGACCGGTTCGCCGAGTACAGGAACACCGGCGCCGGCTCGGGCGCCGCGAGCAGCAACCGTCCGCACCTGACCGACTCCCAGGCCGCCGGCCAGGAGGTCGCGGACTGGCTGGGCGACTGGACGCCGACGGCGTCCTGAGCGTCTCCGACCGTGCGACGGCCCCGCACTCCGCGTGGGGTGCGGGGCCGTCGTACGACAGCGCGGTGGTTCAGCGCACGACGGTGATCCGGTCCGCCGCCGGTGGCGCCAGCGGGCTGCCCGCCGAGGAGTTGGCCACCAGGTACTGCTCCAGCGCCAGGAGGTCGTCCGCGCCGACCAGTTCGTCCGCGCCCTCGCCCAGCGTGGTGAAGCCGTCGCCGCCGCCCGCGAGGAAGCTGTTCATCGCGACGCGGTACGTGGCCGCCTCGTCGACGGGCTCCCCGTTCAGCCGGATCGAGTCGGTGACCACGCGGTCGGCGCCCGACTTGGTCAGGTCGAGCGTGTAGGTCAGCCCGGCCGACACCTGGAGGATCTTCGGCGAGGCCGCGTTGGCGCCGCTCACCTGCTCCTTCAGCACCTGGACGAGCTGGGCGCCCGTGTAGGTGCGCAGGTTCACCGTGTTGGCGAACGGCTGGACCGTGAAGGCCTCCGCGTACGTCACCACGCCGTCGCCCTCCGCGCCGGAGGCCGCGTAGGTGAGCGGGGCGCGGATGCCGCCGGGGTTCATCAGCGCGAGGTCGGTCGCGGGGTCCAACTCCCTGCCGTACGCGAGCTGCGCGTCCGCGATCAGGTCGCCGAGCGGGGACTCCGTGCCGGTGCTGCCGATGTCGCCCGAGATGTGGCCGATGGCGCGGTTGCCGATCGGGGCGGCCAGCGCGCTCCACCTCTCGATCAGCCGGGTCATGTCGGGCGCCTTCCGCACGTCCCGGGTGACCACGTGGTTCGCGGACTCCACCGCCGTACGGGCGATGTCGCCGGTCCGGCGGTCGTACGTCAGCGTGGTGTCCGTGTACAGACGGCCGAAGGACGCGGCCGAGGTGACCGTGCGCGGGTTGCCCGCCGGGTCGTCGATCGTGCAGGCGTACGCGTTGTGCGTGTGGCCGGTGACCAGCGCGTCGACCTTCGGCGTGATGTTCTTCGCGATGTCCACGATCGGGCCGGAGACGCCGGCGCCGCCGCCCGGGGTGTCGCAGTCGTAGTTGTACGCGGAGGAGGCGGGCAGGCCGCCCTCGTGGATGAGCGCGACGACCGACTTGACGCCCTGGCGCTCCAGCTCCTTGGCGTACTTGTCGATCGTCTCGACCTCGTCCTTGAACTTCAGGCCCTTGACGCCCTCGGCGGAGACGATGCCCGGCGTGTCCTCCAGGGTCACCCCGATGAAGCCGATCTTGACGTCCTTCTTCTTCCACACCCAGTACGGCTCGAGGACCGGCTTGCCGGTCTTCTCGTCCAGCACGTTCGCCGCGAGGTACGGGAAGTCGGCGCCCTTGAACTTCTTCTTCTCGTAGCAGCCGTCGGTGGGGTGGCAGCCGCCGTTCTGCAGCCGGGCCAGTTCCCTGGCGCCCTCGTCGAACTCGTGGTTGCCGACGCTCGTGACGTCGAGGTCCAGCTTGTTCAGCGCCTCGATGGTGGGCTCGTCGTGGAAGAGGCCCGACAGCAGCGGGGAGGCCCCGACCATGTCACCGCCGGCCGCGGTCACGGAGTACGCGTTGCCCTTGCGCGCCTGGCGCAGGTGCGTGGCCAGGTACTCGACGCCGCCCGCGTCCACGGTCTCCGTCGTGCCGTCCTCGTGCGCGTGGGTGACGCGCCCGGAGGACCCGGTCGGCGGCTCCAGGTTGCCGTGCAGGTCGTTGAAGGACAGCAGTTGCACGTCCTGGTAGCGGTCCTTGGAGTGGCCGGGCTTGCCGTGGCCGTGCCCCTGCGCCTTCGTGTCACCGGCCGAGGCCGGGAGCGCGGCGACGAGGGCACCGGCCGTGGCGAGACCGGCGGCCGCGGCGGCGACGCGGTGCGTACGGCGTCTGCGGCGCTGCGGGTGGGGTGTGGCGGCTGACATCTGCTCCCCTGGGAGGTCGAGAGTCCGAGAACCCGATGAGTGGGACCCCGTCCCGGCGCAGCCTAGGGTCGACGCGCGTAGCGCGACAGGGGGAGCCGGGTTACGGCCTGATGACCTTCGCGGGAGATTCACCGCGACCCGGGCTGATCCGGGCTAAACCCCACGCTGTTCCCGCGCACCCCACCGGGCCTACCCTCGTACTCATGACCAGCCACGACACCGCCCCCCAGGGCCCCGCCCGCAGCATCGAGAGCCTCGCCGCGCCCAGCGCCGACCAGATCGAGGCCGTGTCCGCACTGCTCACCGAGGCGGCCCGGGCCGACGGGCAGATGGCGGTGTCCGAGCAGGGCCGGCTCCAGCTGCGCGGCGGCCGGCGGGAGGGCGTCCGGCACCTGCTCCTCACCGTGAACGGCACCCTCGCCGGCTATGCCCAGCTGGAGGACACCGACCCGGTGGAGGCCCCGGCCGCCGAACTGGTCGTCCACCCCGCCCACCGCGGTCACGGCCACGGGCGCGCCCTCGGAGCCGCGCTGCTCAACGAGTCCGGCAAGCGGGTACGGGTGTGGGCGCACGGCGGGCACTCCGCCGCCCGGCACCTCGCACAGGTCCTCGGCCTCACCCTGTTCCGCGAGCTGCGCCAGATGCGCCGCCCGCTGGCGGACTTCGACCCGCCGGAGCCGGCGCTGCCCGAGGGCGTCACGATCCGTCCCTTCGTGCCCGGCAAGGACGACGCCGCCTGGCTCGCGGTGAACGCCGAGGCCTTCGCCCACCACCCCGAGCAGGGCTCCCTGACCCAGCGCGACCTCGACGACCGCAAGGCGGAGTCGTGGTTCGACCCGTCCGGCTTCTTCCTCGCGGAGCGCGGCGGCGAGGTGATCGGTTTCCACTGGACCAAGGTGCACGAGGGGGAGGGGCTGGGCGAGGTGTACGTGGTCGGCGTGCGCCCCGGCGCGCAGGGCGGCGGTCTCGGCCGGGCGCTCACCACCGTCGGCCTGCGGCACCTCGCCGGGCGGGGCCTGCCGACCGCGATGCTGTACGTCGACGCGGACAACAAGGCCGCGGTGGCCGTGTACGAGCGGCTGGGCTTCGTCACGCACGAGACGGACCTGATGTACCGCACGGAGACGTGAGCGGCCCATAACACCACGGAACACCCCGAGGGGGCGGCGAGCTTGACGCCGCCCCCTCTCTTGCAGCACCCTTTCACTACTCAATTAGTGAAAGGGTGGTTGAGCGAGTGGTCGAATACCGCATCGACCGGCGCAGCGGCGTCGCCACCTACGTACAGATCGTCCAGCAGACGAAGCAGGCACTGCGCCTCGGCCTGCTGCGGCCCGGCGACAAACTGCCCACGGCCCGCGAGGTCGTGGAAGCCACCGCGATCAATCCGAACACCGTGCTCAAGGCCTACCGCGAGCTGGAGCGCGAGGGTCTGGTCGAGGCCCGCCGCGGCCTCGGCACGTTCGTGCGGAAGTCGCTGAACACCACGCCCGCCGACTCCCCGCTCCGCGCGGAACTGGCGGCCTGGGCGGACCGGGCCCGCTCCGCCGGACTCGAACGGGACGACGTGGCGGCGCTCTTCACCTCCGTGCTCGACCAGCACTTCCCGCACGACCAGCACGACCACGGCAAGGGGGACATGACATGACCGACACCGCCATCGAGGCGGCCGGACTGGGCAGGACGTTCGGGCGGCGGCGGAAACGGGCGCTGCACGAGTGCACCTTCCGGCTGCCGACGGGACGCGTGTGCGCGGTCGCCGGACCGAACGGCGCGGGCAAGTCCACGCTGCTCGCCCTCGCCGCCGGACTGCTGCGGCCCACGGAGGGCACGGTCACCGTGCTCGGCACGACCCCGGCGGCGGCCCGCGAGCGCGTCGCGTACGTCGCCCAGGACAAGCCCCTGTACCCCCAGCTCACCGTCGCCGAGACCCTGCGCATGGGCCGGGACCTCAACACACGGCGCTGGGACGCGGCCACGGCCGAGCGCGTCGTCGCCGACGGCGACCTGGACCCGGACGCCAAGGTGCGCACCCTCTCCGGCGGCCAGCGCACCCGCGTCGCGCTCGCCCTGGCCCTCGGCAAGCGGCCCGAACTGCTCCTCCTGGACGAGCCGATGGCCGACCTCGACCCCCTCGCACGCCACCAGCTCATGGGCGCCCTGATGGCGGACGCCGCCGAGCACGGCACGACCGTCGTGATGTCCTCGCACGTGATCGCCGAGCTGGAGGGCTCCTGCGACCACCTGCTCCTCGTCGGCGGCGGCCGGGTCCGGCTCGCGGGCCCCATCGACGACCTGCTCGCCGCGCACACCCTGGTCACCGGCCCCGACACCGACCTCGCCCCGCACACGGTGGTCGAGTCCCGGACGACGGGACGCCAGCTCACCGCGCTGGTCCGCCCGCGGGGGCCGGTCGGCGGGAAGCTGTCGCGCAGCGAACCGAGCCTGGAGGAACTGGTCCTCGGCCACCTCCGCTCGCCGGACGCGCCCGCCCTCACGCTGACCGACGGACCGAAGGAGGCCGCCGTATGACCGCGACGACCACGGAACCCCGCGTGGAACCCACCGCGGAGACCCCGCCCACCGCCTTCCGGGGCCTGGTCCACACGGTGCTGCGCCTGCACCGCTCGGCGCTGTGGTTCTGGATGCTGCTGCTGGTCGTGGCCGCCGGGGCGCTGCTCTGGGTGTACGGGCCGGGGGCCGACGCCGCGTGGAAGGAGTACTGGGCGGACAGCTGCGACCGGCCGGGCGCGGACGCGCCCTGCGACTTCTCGTCAGGTCCCGCGTACAACCGGTACAGCACGGTGGCCGCCTTCGGCACCGTGCTGCTGACCCTGGCGCCGTTGCTGACCGCCGCCTGGGCGGGCGCCGCCCTGATCGGCCGCGAACTGGAGCACGGTACGGCGGCCCTCGCCTGGACCCAGTCGGTATCGCCGACCCGCTGGCTCGCGGCCGAGCTGGCCGTGCCGGCCGCCCTCCTCGCCACTGGAACGGTCGCCCTCACGCTGCTGCACCGGCTGGTTTTCTCGGCCAACGGCACGTTGTGGGCGACGATGGGCATGGAGTGGCACCACGAGGAGATCTACGTCACCAACGGCACCCTCCTCACCGCCTACACGCTGCTCGGCCTCGTCGTCGGCGCCCTCGCCGGGCTGCTCGCGCGACGCGTCCTGCCCGCACTGGGCCTGGCCTGGGCGAGCCTGCTGCTGTTGCTCACCGTGCTCGGCTCCCTGCGCCCCCACCTGTGGCCGGCCAAGACGCTGACCAGCACCCTCACGGACGGCTACCCGGCCTGGACCGGCATGGTGCTGGGCGACGGCGCCCTCACCTCCACCGGCGCCCGCGTCCCGGACCCGATCTGCATCGACGACGCCGCCTGCCTCGCCCGGCACGACATCGTCGGCTTCTACCGCGACTACCATCCCTCCTCGCACTTCTGGCCGCTCCAGCTCATGGAGACCGGCATCGTGCTCGCCGTAGCCGCCGCGCTCACGGTCGCCGCGTTCGCCCTGCTCCGCCGCCGTACGGCCTGACGGTGCCCGTGGGGGGCGCCCTTGGCGGCCCCTGCGGTCCTCCCCCCGCTATCCCGTACGTCATGTCGCCGTAACCGTCGATTCAGACGGCCTTGCGAAGCTCGCTCAATGAGCCCCGCCGTACCCGAGCCCTCGCCGCTCCCGCCGAACGGGGAGAGCGCGGGGCGCGGCACGTTTCCCGCCGCCCTCCCGCCAGCTCGTTCCGACACGCCCGTCCCCTCGCCGGCGGGGAACAATGGGGACATGAGCCAGCCCAACGCCCAGGCCCCGGTCCAGCACGTGCAGCCCTCCGTGGGCTCGATAGCCGCTCACCGTCCGCACACGGTGACCGCCGCGGTCTCCGATCTGGAGCCGGACCTCGACGCCGACCTGGACGCCTACGAGGACGCGCAGGACGGCACCCAGCTGCCCCACGGCCGGTTCCTCGACCGGGAGCGCAGCTGGCTCGCCTTCAACGAGCGCGTCCTCGAACTCGCCGAGGACCCGAACACCCCCCTCCTCGAACGAGCGAACTTCCTGGCCATCTTCGCCAGCAACCTGGACGAGTTCTTCATGGTCCGGGTGGCCGGTCTGAAGCGCCGCATCGCCACGGGCGTCGCCACCCGCTCCGCCTCCGGGCTCCAGCCGCGCGAGGTGCTGGAGATGATCTGGGCGCGCTCGCGGGAGCTGATGGCCCGTCACGCCGCCTGCTATCAGGAGGACGTGGCCCCGGCGCTCGCCGAGGAGGGCGTCCACCTGGTCCGCTGGAGCGAGCTGACGGAGAAGGAGCAGGCCCGCCTCTTCACCCTGTTCCGCCACCAGATCTTCCCGGTGCTGACCCCGCTGGCCGTCGACCCGGCGCACCCCTTCCCGTACATCTCGGGACTCTCGCTCAACCTGGCCGTCGTCGTCCGCAACCCGGTCAGCGGCCACCGGCACTTCGCGCGCGTCAAGGTGCCGCCGCTGCTCTCCCGCTTCCTGGACGCCTCGCCGAACCGGTACGTGCCGATCGAGGACGTCATCGCGGCCCACCTGGAGGAACTCTTCCCGGGCATGGAGGTGCTGGAGCACCACACCTTCCGGCTCACCCGGAACGAGGACCTGGAGGTCGAGGAGGACGACACCGAGAACCTGCTCCAGGCCCTGGAGAAGGAGCTCATGCGGCGCCGCTTCGGGCCGCCGGTGCGCCTGGAGGTCGAGGAGTCGATAGACCGGTACGTCCTCGACCTGCTGGTACGGGAGCTGAAGGTCTCCGAGGCCGAGGTGTACCCGCTGCCCGGCCCCCTCGACCTCACCGGCCTGTTCGGCATCACCAAGCTCGACCGGCCCGAGCTGAAGTACCCGAAGTTCATCGCGGGCACCCACCGGGACCTCGCCGAGGTCGAGTCGGCGTCGGCGCCCGACATCTTCGCCGCGCTGCGCGAGCGGGACGTCCTGCTGCACCACCCGTACGACTCGTTCTCCACCTCCGTGCAGGCGTTCCTGGAGCAGGCCGCGGGTGACCCGGACGTGCTCGCCATCAAGCAGACCCTGTACCGGACCTCGGGCGACTCCCCGATAGTGGACGCGCTCATCGACGCCGCCGAGTCCGGCAAGCAGGTCCTCGTGCTGGTCGAGATCAAGGCCCGCTTCGACGAGCAGGCCAACATCAAGTGGGCCCGCAAGCTGGAGGAGGCCGGCTGCCACGTCGTGTACGGGCTGGTCGGGCTGAAGACGCACTGCAAGCTGTCACTGGTGGTGCGCCAGGAGGGCGAGACCCTGCGCCGCTACTCCCACGTGGGCACCGGCAACTACCACCCGAAGACGGCCCGGCTCTACGAGGACCTGGGCCTGCTGACCGCCGACCCGCAGGTGGGCGCCGACCTCTCCGACCTGTTCAACCGGCTCTCCGGCTACTCCCGCCGCGAGACCTACCGCCGGCTCCTGGTGGCCCCCAAGTCCCTGCGCGACGGGCTGATCTCCCGCATCAACAAGGAGATCCAGCACCACCAGGCCGGCCACCCCGCGTACGTCCGCATCAAGGTCAACTCGATGGTGGACGAGGCGGTCATCGACGCCCTGTACCGCGCCTCCCAGGCGGGCGTGCCGGTGGACGTGTGGGTCCGCGGGATCTGCGCGGTGAGGCCCGGCGTCCCCGGCCTGTCGGAGAACATCCGGGTGCGGTCCGTGCTCGGCCGCTTCCTGGAACACTCCCGGATCTTCCTCTTCGGCAACGGCGGCGAGCCGGAGGTGTGGCTCGGCAGCGCCGACATGATGCACCGCAACCTCGACCGCCGCATAGAGGCACTGGTACGGGTCACCGACCCGGCCCACCGGGCCTCCCTCGACCGCCTGTTGGAGACCGGGATGTCCGACACCACCGCGTCCTGGCACCTCGGCCCGGACGGCGAGTGGACCCGGCACGCGACGGACGCCGAGGGACAACCCCTGCGCAACGTCCAGGAGATGCTCATTGACGCCCGGAGGCGCCGGCGTGGTACAGCGACACCTTGACCCCACGGGACCGACGGCCGGGACCCTGCCCGACGTCCTCCCCGCCTATCTGCGGGCCCAGGCTACGGAGTTCCTCCGGGCCCTGCGCGCCCACCAGGAGGCGGGAGGCAACGGCGGGTCCGCCGCCCGCGCCAGGCCGGCGGCGCGGGCGGAGGCGGAGAGGTCCGGGGCCGCCGACGGCAAGGACGGTGACGAGGCCGCCGACGCGGCACTCGCCCTGCGCCGCTCGGCCCGCCGCATCAGCGGCACCCTGCACACCTTCCGGCCGCTGCTCGACGCCGACTGGTCCGAGCGCATCCGCCCGGAACTGGCCTGGCTCTCCGGCACGCTGGCCCGCGAGCACGCCTACGCGGCACGCCTGGAGCGCCTGGTGGCGGCCTTGAACCGGCTGTCGGGGACGGCGGCCCTCCCCGGCCGGCCCCGGGGCACCGCGCCGGCGGTGGCCAACGGCACCGCGAAGGGCGCCCTGACCGTCGGCGCCGCCAAGGCGGGGGCCCTCCTCGACCGGCAGCTCACCCTCGCCCGCACCCGCGCCCACTCGGCGGCGCTCCAGGCCCTCGGCTCGGCCCGCTTCCACGCGGTCGCCGACGGCGTGGCCGTCCTCGCCAGCGAGGTGCCGCTCACCCCCGCGGCGTCCACCGCCGATCTGCGCCCGCTCGCCCGGGCCGCCCACGAGCGCCTCAGCGCCGCGGTCACCGGACTGCCCCTGGTCACCGCGGGCAGCCCGTACAACGCCGAGGCCCTCGTCCACGGCCTCTCCCCCGACGCCGCCCCGCACCCCCAGGACGCCCCCTGGCACCAGGTGCGGCTGCTGCTCCGCCTGTACCGCTACGCCCGCGAACTCGTCGAGCACCCGGACGCCCCGGTCGACATGCGGCTGCCGGCGGCCGGCGAGGCGCTCAACCGGCACCGGGACGCCTCCGAGGCGGCGGCCGCGGCGGCGTCGGCGGCCCGCACCCCGCGCATCGCCCCCGCGACGGCGTACGCGCTCGGCGTCCTCCACGCCGACCAGCGGCACGAGGTGGAGGCGGCCCGGTTCGCGTTCCAGCAGTGCTGGCAGGAGGAGGCGGTGAGTGTCCTGTGACCGGTGAGTACCCCGTGACCGACGACACGGTCCTCGCGGCGGGCTGCGTCCTGTGGCGCCGCTCCCCCACCACCGGGGACCTGGAGCTCTGCCTGGTCCACCGGCCGAAGTACGACGACTGGTCCTTCCCCAAGGGGAAGCTGAAGCGCGGTGAGGACGCCCTGGCCGGTGCCCTGCGCGAGGTGGCGGAGGAGACCGGCCACCGCTGCGCGCCCGGTCACCGGCTCCCCACGGCCCACTACCTGGTCGACGGCCGTCCCAAGCAGGTCAGCTACTGGTCGGCCGAGGCGCTCGGCGGCCGTTTCGAGCCGAGCCACGAGGTGGACCGCATCGTCTGGCTCCCGCCGGACGGGGCCCGCGACCGCCTCACCCAGCCCCGCGACCGCGCCCTGGTGGACGACCTGCTGACGGTCCTCCGGCGGCGCTGGGGCCGCGGACCAGGGCGCTGCTGACGCCCTAAGGCCCCGTGCTCCCCGCCAGGTGTTCCGCCACGTCCGTCCGGGCCCGGCTCCGCGCCCTGCGCGCCGGTCCCCGCCAGCCGCAGGTGCACCGGGCCAGACAGAACCGTCCCTGCTCGACGGTGGTCGGGTGGTGCTCGGGGTCGTCCTGGAGGGGTGCGCTCTCATCCTGCTGTGCCACGCCGGGCACGGTACCCGCCGTAGGTGAACGGCCGGCCGGGCGCGTGACGGCACCCCCCGCTCCGTCGTTGACCCGGCGACGAGAAGGCCCGGGACGGACCGGCTGGGGGTCGAGACGATGGTGGCGCGGCAGCACGGACGGGTCTCCCCGCTCATGGGGAACCCTCCGCCCGGGCGGAGCCGGACGTGGACGAGGGCGGGTGCCGCGGTCGTCGCGGCCGGGCTCGTCATGGTGTGCGGTGCCGGCTGCCGGTCCATCCCGCTCTCCGGTGACGCGCGCGCCGGGGTCGAACCGGTCGAGCTGATGCGGCAGGCCGCGGGCGCGCTGGTGCGCGCCGGCACCTCCCAGGCCCGTACGTCCATGGAGATGGCCACCGGCGGCACCCGCGTCACCATCCGCGGCGAGGGCGTGTACGACTACGCCGAGCGGCGCGGCCGGCTCATGGTGCGGCTCCCGCAGGACGCCGCCGGCACCTCCGAGCGCCGGCCGATCACCGAGCTGCTCGCGCCGGGCGCCCTGTTCATGAAGAACCGCGGCGCCGGGGTCCCCGCCGACAAATGGGTCCGTGTCGACACCGCCGCCCTCTCCGACGGCAACCTCGTCACCGGCGGCGCCACCGACCCGCTCGCCGCGGCCGAGGTGCTGCGCGGGACGCGGACCGCCACGTACGTCGGCGAGGCCGAGGTCGCGGGTGCTCCCGTGCGCCACTACCGGGGCACGGCCGACCTCGCGCGCGCCGCGGAACTGGCCTCGAAGGGCAACCGGGGCTCGCTGCGGGCGGCAGCGAAAGGGTTCGCCAGTCCCGAGGTCCGCTTCGACGCGTACCTCGACGACCGGGGCCGCATCAGGAAGGTGCGGCACCGGTTCAGCTACCTCAACGGGCGGCAGGGCGACGCGGCCACGGTCGCGGTCGCCTCCACGACGCTGCTGTTCGACTTCGGCGTCCCCGTCGCCGTGAGCCTGCCGAGGCCGGAGGACATGTACGCGGGGAAGATCGCCGAGAACTGACGGGCACCCCGGCCGGCCCGGTCCCTGGCCGATACGTGGCCGGACCACGTGGACGTTGCCCGGTCGGGTGCCGGGGAATAGCCCGTTGGTGCCATGCGCGGTGTGTGGGGCGCTCCCTACCCTAGGAAGTCGGCAACGGCGGAGGAGAGGTGATGCACGTGGCTCCGGCAGGCGGTACGGCGGTTCAGGACCACGTGGCCCTCGCCGAGATCGAGCTCTGCGGAGAACTGATCATCGCGGCGTCGGCCGCCCGCGGGGACCGGCTCAGCCCGGCCCGCATCGACGAGGTACTGCGGGTGGGGGAGGAACGCGCCACCGACCCCCGCGAGGACGCACCCCGGCGCAGGGGCGCGTAGGCGACACGCCCGTCCGGCGTGCCGCCCCCGCCCCGCCTCCGGGTGCGCGGGCGCTCAGGTGCGCAGCAGCCGGCCGATGGCCTTCGTGGCCTCCTCGACCTTCGCGTCGACCTCGTCCCCGCCCTTGAGCGCGGCGTCCGCGACGCAGTGGCGCAGGTGCTCCTCCAGGAGCTGCAGGGCGAAGGACTGCAGTGCCTTGGTGGAGGCCGAGACCTGGGTGAGTATGTCGATGCAGTAGACGTCCTCGTCGACCATCCGCTGCAGGCCCCTGATCTGGCCCTCGATACGGCGGAGACGCTTGAGGTGTTCGCCCTTCTGCTCGTGGTACCCGTGCACGCCCCGGTCGTGATCGGTCACCACGGCGTCGGGGCCCGTGTCGGGGCCGGTCCCGGAGGGCGCCGGCGCGCCGGCCTCGGTGGTCGTCATTGCGTCCTCCCACAGACGTAAGGGGCATATACCCCAGGTGGGTATATGGTAACGAACTTCGCGGGGTAAGGATCCCTTGGCCGTGGCCTCGCTCACAGCCCGGAAACCGACGGAACCTCCCCCGTGCCGATCGCTCTGCCTGATGGGCGACACTGGAGGACGGCCCGTTAGCCGTGGCCGAATGTTGCGCCTAGCATCAGCCTGACCGAACCGAAGCACTCTTGAGGACCCCACGTGCGCTTTCGTCTGACCCCCAGGGAGACGAGCTTCTACGACATGTTCGCCGCGTCCGCGGACAACATCGTCACGGGCTCGAAGCTCCTGATGGAACTGCTCGGGGCGGACTCCTCCGCCCGGGCCGAGATCGCAGAGCGTATGCGGGCCGCGGAACACGCCGGTGACGACGCCACGCACGCGATCTTCCACCAGCTCAACTCCTCGTTCATCACGCCGTTCGACCGCGAGGACATCTACACCCTCGCGTCCTCCCTCGACGACATCATGGACTTCATGGAGGAGGCCGTCGACCTGGTCGTCCTCTACAACGTCGAGGAGCTGCCGAAGGGCGTCGAGCAGCAGATCGAGGTGCTCGCCCGGGCCGCCGAGCTCACCGCCGAGGCCATGCCGAACCTGCGGACCATGGACAACCTCACCGAGTACTGGATCGAGGTCAACCGGCTGGAGAACCAGGCGGACCAGATCCACCGCAAGCTGCTCGCCCACCTCTTCAACGGCAAGTACGACGCCATCGAGGTGCTCAAGCTGAAGCAGATCGTGGACGTGCTGGAGGAAGCGGCGGACGCGTTCGAGCACGTGGCGAACACGGTGGAGACCATCGCGGTCAAGGAGTCCTGACCCGTCCATGGAGACCTTCGCTCTGGTCGTGACCATCGGGGTCGCGCTCTTCTTCACGTACACCAACGGCTTCCACGACTCGGCGAACGCCATCGCGACCTCGGTCTCGACGCGGGCGCTCACGCCGAAGGCCGCGCTGGCGATGGCCGCGGTCATGAACCTGGCGGGCGCCTTCCTCGGCAGCGGTGTGGCCAAGACGGTCAGTGAGGGCCTGATCGAGACGCCCGAGGGCGCGACGGGGATGGGCATCCTCTTCGCCGCCCTCGTCGGCGCGATCGCCTGGAACCTGGTCACCTGGTACTTCGGCCTGCCCTCGTCCTCCTCGCACGCCCTGTTCGGCGGCATGGTGGGCGCGGCGCTGGCGGGCGGGACGACCGTCTACTGGCAAGGCGTGCTCGACAAGATCGTCATTCCGATGTTCGTCTCGCCGGTGGTGGGCCTGCTGGCCGGCTACCTGGTGATGACGGCCATCCTGTGGATCTTCCGCCGGGCCAACCCGCACAAGGCCAAGCGCGGCTTCCGCATCGCGCAGACGGTGTCGGCGGCCGGCATGGCCCTCGGGCACGGCCTGCAGGACGCCCAGAAGACGATGGGCATCGTGGTGATGGCCCTGGTCATCGCCGACGTCGAGGACTACGGCGACCCGATCCCGATCTGGGTCAAGATCGCCTGTGCGCTGATGCTCTCGCTCGGTACGTACGCGGGCGGCTGGCGCATCATGCGGACGCTGGGCCGCAAGATCATCGAGCTGGACCCGCCGCAGGGCTTCGCGGCGGAGACGACCGGTGCGTCGATCATGTTCACCACGTCGTTCCTCTTCCACGCCCCCATCTCCACGACCCACGTCATCACCTCGTCGATCATGGGCGTGGGTGCGACGAGGCGGGTGAAGGCGGTCCGCTGGGGCGTCGCCAAGAACATCATTTTGGGCTGGTTCATCACCATGCCGGCGGCCGCGGCGGTGGCGGCGGCCTGCTACGGGCTGGTGCACCTGGTGGTCCTGTAGGACCCGGGCCCCCACCGCCCCACGAAGAGAACGCCGGACGGGCCGACCGGTGTCGGCCCGTCCGGCGTCTCCACGTGCGGGGCCCGCCCCCCGGGAGCCGGAAGGGCGGGCCCTCGGTCCTCGCGATGGCACCGCCATGCAGCACCGCGAGGGGTCCGGTACGGCGGGGGCCGCCGGTCAGCCGAAGCGGCCGGAGATGTAGTCCTCCGTGGCCTGGACCGACGGGTTGGAGAAGATGCGCTCCGTGTCGTCGATCTCGATCAGCTTGCCGGGCTGGCCCACCGCGGCCAGGTTGAAGAAGGCCGTGCGGTCGGAGACGCGCGCCGCCTGCTGCATGTTGTGGGTCACGATGACGATCGTGAACCGCTCCTTCAGCTCGCCGATCAGGTCCTCGATCGCGAGGGTCGAGATCGGGTCGAGCGCGGAGCAGGGCTCGTCCATCAGCAGGACGTTGGGCTCGACCGCGATCGCGCGGGCGATGCACAGACGCTGCTGCTGGCCGCCGGAGAGACCGGAGCCCGGCTTGTTCAGGCGGTCCTTGACCTCGTTCCAGAGGTTGGCGCCCTTGAGCGACTTCTCGACGATGTCGTCGAGCTGGGACTTCTTGTAGGAGCCGTTCAGCTTCAGGCCCGCCGCCACGTTGTCGTAGACGGACATCGTGGGGAAGGGGTTCGGCCGCTGGAAGACCATGCCGACCTCACGCCGCACGGACACCGGGTCGATCCCGGTCCCGTACAGGTTCTCGTCGTCGAGCATGACCTTGCCCTCGACCCGGCCGCCGGGCGTCACCTCGTGCATCCGGTTCAGTGTGCGCAGGAAGGTGGACTTGCCGCAGCCGGACGGGCCGATGAAGGCCGTCACGGAGCGGGGCTCGACGGTCATCGAGATGTCCTCGATGGCCAGGAAGGAGCCGTAGTAGGCGTTGAGGCCGCTGACATCGATGCGCTTGGCCATGTGAATCACTGCTTCTTTCGAGGGGAAAACTGGTCGCTGATGGCCGCGTCAGCGACCGGTCTTCGGGGCCTTCCAGCGGGCGATGCCGCGGGCCGCGAGGTTCAGGATCATGATGAAGGCGATGAGCGTCAGCGCCCCCGCCCAGGCGCGGTCGTACGCCGCGCCCTGGCCGGCACTGTTGGCGTACTGCAGGTAGATGTACACCGGCAGCGAGCCCTGCGGGCCGTCGAAGGGGTTCGCGTTGATGAAGTTCGTCGTCCACACCAGCATCAGCAGCGGGGCGGTCTCACCGGTGATACGGGCGACCGCGAGCATCACGCCCGTGGTGATGCCGCCGATGGAGGTCGGGAGCACCACCTTCAGGATGGTCCGCCACTTCGGCACGCCCAGCGCCAGCGAGGCCTCGCGCAGCTCGTTCGGGACGAGTTTCAGCATCTCCTCGGTGGAGCGGACGACCACCGGCAGCATCAGGATGGTCAGGGCCAGCGCGCCGGCGAAGCCGGAGTAGCCCATCCCGAAGGTGATGATCCACAGGCTGAGGACGAAGAGGCCCGCGACGATCGACGGGATGCCCGTCATGACGTCGACGAAGAAGGTGACGGCCTTGGCGAGCTTGCCGCGGCCGTACTCGACCAGGTAGATCGCGGTCAGCACACCGATCGGCACGGCGATCACGGTGGCGATGCCGACCTGCTGCAGCGTGCCGAGGACGGCGTGGTAGATGCCGCCGCCGGGCTCGGTGTCGGTGACCACGCCCATCGAGTGGCTGAGGAAGTAGCCGTCGAGCACCTTCACGCCGCGGCTGATGGTCTCGTACACGAGCGAGGCCAGCGGGACGACGGCGAGGATGAACGAGACCCAGACGAGGCTGGTCGCCACCCGGTCCTTGGCCTGCCGGCGTCCTTCGACCTTCGCGGCGATGCCGTACGACCCGAGGACGAAGAGGACCGCGGCGATCAGGCCCCACTGGATGTTGCTGTGCAGCCCGGCCGCGGCGCTGATGCCGAGGCCCAGGGCGATCGAGCCCGCGGCGAGCGCCCACGGGAACCACTTCGGCAGGCTCGCGCCGCGCAGACTGCTCTTGCGCTGGGGGGTGAGGGTTGCGTGGCTCATGCGTTGGCCCCCGAGAACTCCTTGCGGCGGGCGATGATCGCGCGCGCCGCGCCGTTCACCAGCAGCGTGATCACGAAGAGGACCAGACCGGAGGCGATGAGCGCGTCGCGGCCCATCTGGGTGGCCTCGTTGAACTTGATGGCGATGTTCTGGGCGAACGTGCCGCCGCCCGGGTCGAGCAGGCTGGCGTTGATGTCGAGGGACCCGGACAGGACCATGGCGACCGCCATCGTCTCGCCGAGCGCGCGGCCGAGGCCGAGCATCGAGGCCGAGATGATGCCCGAGCGCCCGAAGGGCAGGACGGACATGCGGATGACCTCCCAGCGTGTGGCGCCGAGGGCCAGGGCCGCCTCCTCGTGCATCTGCGGGACCTGCCGGAAGACCTCACGGCTCACGTTGGTCACGATCGGCAGGATCATGATCGCGAGCAGGATGCCGACGGTGAACAGCGAGCGCGGCGCACCGCCCTGCCACTCGAAGATCCCGGTCCAGCCCAGGTAGTCGTCCAGCCAGCCGTAGAGGCCGTTCAGCTGCGGCACCAGGAAGAGGATGCCCCACAGGCCGTAGACGATGGACGGCACCGCGGCCAGCAGGTCGATCACGTACGCGATGGGACCGCCGAGCCTGCGCGGGGCGTAGTGCGTGATGAAGAGGGCGATGCCGACGGCGACCGGGACCGCGATGGCCATGGCGATGATCGACGACACGACGGTGCCGAAGGCCAGGACCGCGATGCCGAACTCCGGCGGGCTGCCCGTCGGGTTCCACTCGAAGGTCGTGAGGAAGTTGGCCTCGTCCTCGCTGATCGCGATGATCGCCCGCCAGGCCAGGAAGACGGCGATCGCCGCCATGAGGGCCAGCAGGAAGATGCCGGACCCGCGGGAGAGACCGAGGAAGACACGGTCTCCGGGGCGGGTGGCGGCCCTGGCGGCGCGCTTCTGCTCCGTGGTGGGCGGCGGTGGGACGGACGGTGGTGAGGTCGTGTTCTGTGTCGTTACATCCATCGGGTTCTCCGGTCTGCGGAGCCGCGGGGACGGCGGCTCTGAAGCGGAGCCCACCGCGACGTGCGGTGGCTCCTGGCGGCGGTGCACCGGACGGTGCGCGGCCCACTCCGGCACGCGGAGCGGGCCGCACACTCAGGTCAGCTCAGGTTCGCGAGGGTCTCGCGGACCTTGGTGATGATCTCGTCGGGGACCGGCGCGTAGCCGGCGTCCGACAGCAGGTCCTGGCCGTCCTCGGAGGCGGCGTAGTTCAGGAAGGCCTTGGTGGCGGGCAGGGTCTCCGCCTTGTTGCCCTTGTCACAGACGATCTCGTACGTGACGAGGGTGATCGGGTAGGCACCCTCGGCCTCGGGCGTGTAGTTCAGCTCGAGCGCGAGGTCCTTGCCCGTGCCGACGACCTTGGCCTCGGTGAGGGACTTGGTGGCGTTCTCGGTGTTGACCTCGACCGGCTCGGCGGCACCGGTCTTGATGGCGACCGTGCTGATGCCCTCCTTGGCGTACGACATCTCCATGTAGGAGATGGCGCCCGCGGTCGAGCTCACGCCCTGGGCGACACCGGAGGAGCCCTGGGCGGACTGACCGCCCTTGGCGGCCCACGCCTTCTCGGGCTCGTACTTCCAGTCGTCGGGGGCGGCGGCCTGGAGGTACTTGGTGAAGTTCTCCGTGGTGCCGGACTCGTCCGAGCGGTGGAAGGCCTGGATCTTGAGGTCGGGAAGCTCCGCGTCGGGGTTCAGCTTCTTGATGGCCTCGTCGTTCCAGTTGGTGATCTTGCTGTCGAAGATCTGGGCGAGGGTGGGGGCGTCCAGGACGAGGTTGTCGACACCCTCGAGGTTGTAGCCCACGGCGATCGGGCCGACGACCATCGGCAGGTTGATGCCCTGGCCGTCCGTGCAGGTGCTCTGCGACTCCTTGACCTCGTCGGCGTCGAGCGCGGAGTCCGAACCGGCGAAGCCGGTCTGCCCCTGCAGCCAGGCGGTGATGCCGGCGCCCGAACCGTCGGGCTTGTAGTTGATCTGCACGTCCTTGCACGCGGCCGCGAACTGCTTGACCCACGCGTCCACGGCGTTCTTCTGCGCGGAGGAGCCGGAAGCCTGCAACTGCCCACTGGCGTCACCGCAGTCGATGTTGCTGTTGGACGCCGCCGAGCTGCTGTCGCCGCCGGCCTCGGTGCCCGCGTCGTCGGAACCGCAGGCCGTCAGGGCCAGGGCGCTGGAGACGGCCACAGCGCCGAGGGAAAGGGTGCGCAGCCGGTTCTTGCGCTGAAGCTTCACTTTCGATGGTTCCTTCCTGAAGCCGCCGACCACCTGGCGGCGTGCGAAATGTCGGTGAGTCCTGTGGGCCGTGTTCGGGACCCCCCATCGTGTCCCGCCCCCCACCCTCAGGCTGCTCTCGTCGCGAGCCGCGCGCCGCGTTTTCGGCTCGCATCCCGCACCGGGTAAGGCCGAAATTAGGCAGATCAGGTGAAGTGGCCGATGGTCGAGAGTGAACGCCGGGTGAACCCCTGCCGTCGGTGCGGTGAGGTCACGGAACGCTCACATCAAGGACACGCGGTGGTTGCAGCGCGGGACAACAGGGGTGGCACGCGCTACCACACCGTCGTGCCACCCGCCACGGTGGAACCCCTGCCGGCAAGGGTCCGTCTAGCACCACGGGACCGACGGAGGACAGCACGGAATCGGCGGAAAACCCACACAGGACCAGCGCACACGCAGCGGGAGGCGCACATGCAACGGCGCACGTTCATCGGCGGTGGCGCGGCCGTCCTCACGGCGGCGGCCACGGCGGCCTGCTCCGGTGGCGGCGCGGCCACCCCCGACGCCACCGGCGCACCCGCGTCCGGCACCACGGCCGCCCCCAGCACCGGGGCGGCCACCCCGACCCGGTCCGCCGCGGCCGACTGGCGGGCGCTGGCCGGCGGCCTCGACGGCGAGCTCCTCCGCCCCGGCGACGGTTCCTGGACGACGGCCGCCCAGCTCTACAACACCCGCTTCGACGGCCTGAAGCCGGCCGCGGTCGCCTACGCCGCCCACGCGGAGGACATCCGCACCCTCCTCTCCTACGCGAAGGCGCACGACGTGCGGGTGTCGATCCGCAACGGCGGCCACTCCTACGCGGGCTGGTCCTCCGGCGACGGCCGCCTGGTGATCGACGTCTCCCGGCTCTCCGGCGTCCGCGCCTCCGCGAACGAGGCGGTGGTCGGCGCCGGCGCCAAGCTGATCGACGTCTACCGCGTTCTCGCCGCGAAGGGCGTCACCATCCCCGCGGGTTCCTGCCCCACGGTCGGCGTCTCGGGCCTGACCCTCGGCGGCGGCCACGGCGTGGCCTCCCGCGCGTACGGCCTGACCTGCGACAGCCTCACCGCCGCCACGATCGTCACCGCCGACGGCGAGCAGCTCACGGCGGACGGGGACGAGCACGACGACCTGTTCTGGGCGCTGCGCGGCGCGGGCAACGGCAACTTCGGCGTCGTCACCGAGCTCCGCTTCCGCACCCACCCCGCGCCGCAGTCCGTCACCGCGGACCTGAGCTGGCCGTGGTCCAGGGCCGCCGACGTGGTCACGGCCTGGCAGGAGTGGGGCCCGGACCAGCCCGACGAGATCTGGTCGACCTGTCACGTGGCGGGCGCGGCCGGCGGCACCCCGACGGTCTCCGTCTCGGCGTTCTCCCTCGGCACGTACGGCGAGCTGCAGAACGCGGTGGACCGCCTGGCGGACCGCATCGGCGCACCGGCGAGCGCCGTCTCCCTGCGGCGGCACTCCTACGAGGAGTCCATGGAGGTGTACGCGGGCTGCTCGTCGTACGACACGGACGCGCGGTGCCACCTGCCGGGCACCACCCCGGGCCGTACGGAGACGGGCGCCCTGAAGCGGGAGACGTACGCGGCCCGCTCGGACTTCTTCGACCGCTCCATCCCGGCGGCGGGCGTCCAGGCCCTGCTCGACCAGGTGTCGGGGGTGCGCGGCGGCACGGGCAGCGTCGCCTTCACGGCGCTCGGCGGGGCGGTCAACCGGGTCTCCCCCACGGCGACGTCGTTCGTCCACCGCCGCTCCCGGACGCTGGCCCAGTACCTCGTCTCCTGGCCGGCGGACGGCTCCGGGACGACGGCCGAGTCCTGGCTCGGCTCGGTCCACCGGGCGATGTCCCGGTACGCCTCGGGCGCCGCGTACCAGAACTACACCGACCCCACGCTCACCGGCTGGCGCGAGGCGTACTACGGCGAGGCGGCGTCGCGCCTCGCCGACGTGAAGAAGAAGTACGACCCGGAGCGCTTCTTCTCGTTCCCGCAGGCGCTCTGACGGCGCCGTGGCGGCGTACCGCTCAGGCGGCGAGGTCCCGCTGCCCCGCCGGCGGCTCGACGCGCGCACCGGGGACGACGCCCTGGCCCTGCGCGCCCCGGGCCCGGACCAGCCACCCCACCCGCGGCGACCGCTCGATCGCCTTCGTCACCGGGGTGAGCAGCGCCATGGCCACCGGCGACAGCAGCAGCGCCACGGCCGTGCCGAGGGCGAAGCCGCCGATGACGTCCGTCGGGTAGTGCACGCCCATGTAGATCCGCAGGAAGCCGCCGAGCACGCCGAAGACGAGGCCGACGAATCCCCACTTCCGGTTGGCGAGGAACAGGGCGACGCCCATCGCCATGGTCAGCGTCGCGTGGTCGCTCACGAAGGAGTAGTCGGTCTTGCCGTCGATCAGGACCTCGAGGCCGTCATGGTCCAGGAAGGGCCGCGGGCGCTCCACGAAGTTGCGTATCGGGACGTTGATGAGCACCGCGACGCCGGCGGCGAGCGGCACCCACACCAGCGCGGCCACGGACGCGGCGGCGTCGGGCCGGCGCCGGGCGCCCCACCAGCACCACACCACCATCAGCACGGTGGCGAGCAGCAGGCCGTACTCACCGACGAACGTCATGATGTGGTCGAACCAGCCCGGCGCGTCCTTCGCCAGCCCGTTGATGTCGTAGAGCAACTCGACGTCGGGGTTGGACCCGGACTCGGCGAGATACGCCCCGGAATGCGCTCCGGTGAGCGTCGCGGACTCGGCGAGTGCACCAGCCATCGTGCAGCGGCCCCTTCGTCATCTGTTCCCGTGCTCCGCGTCCGCACCCGTGTGTGCGGCCGCTGCCACCCCCGTGGCCGTAGAGCCGCCCACCTCGTCCAGCGAACGAAACCGATACGTTCGCGAACGCGTCAACGCGCTACGTCGAAAGGAACGCACAGTCCACCGGACAACGTTCCACCCTCCACTGAATGATCACTGAGACGTTATCCAAGAGAGACACGTCCCCGCAGCTCAGGGCAGGGGTTTACGCGGAATTACGTGACATCACACCGATGTCGGCAATGCTTTCGCGCCGTCCTCGGTGACCCGGGTCGCGCCGAAGTAATCCGGCGTGTCGATCGGATCGAAACGGATGACGGCTCCGGGCCGCGGTGCGTTGATCATGTACCCGCCCCCGACATAGATGCCCACGTGCCGGATGGCCCGCGAGTTGGTGAGGTCGTCGGAGAAGAAGACGAGGTCTCCCGGCATCAACTCGTCCCGCCGCGGATGCGGCCCGGCGTTGTACTGGTCGTTGGCCACCCGGGGCAGTTCGACGCCCACCGTCTCGTACGCGGCCTTGGTCAGCCCCGAGCAGTCGAAGCGCCCGCCGTGGTCGGCGGTTCCGTTGCCGCCCCACAGGTAGGGCGTGCCGAGCTTCTCCTGCGCGTACGAGATGGCCGCGGCGGCCTGCTCCGAGGGGTCCACCCGGGTCACGGGCGCCGCGAAACTCTCCGCCAGGGTCGTGATCCGCTGCACGTAGTTCTGGGTCTCCGTGTACGGAGGGACGCCCCCGTACCGGATCACCGCGTCAGGTCCCGCATTGTAGGCGGCGAGCATGTTCTCGGTCGGGTCCCCGGGAGCGCTCTTCACGTACTTGGCGAGATCGCAGTCGTACGACGCGGCCGAGGGAATCGCGTCCTCCGGGTCCCAGACGTCCCGGGTACCGTCACCGTTGGCGTCGATTCCGTGCGTGGCCCAGGTGCCCGGAATGAATTGCGCGATGCCCTGGGCGGCCGCGTGGCTCTGCGCCTGCGGATTGAACCCGCTCTCCTGGTACAGCTGCGCGGCGAGCAGCGCGGGATTGATGGCGTCGCACAGATTGCCCCATTCCTGCACGAGTTTCTGGTAAGCGGCGGGAACGGATCCCTTGGCGAGTGCGACGGGTCCGCCGCCGGTACCGCCGGCGAGGTTCCCGGCGACCAGGTACACGCCCACGACGAGGACCATCACGAAGCTCAGTCCGGCGCCCAGAGCGGCGCCCGCCACGATCCACGCCTTACGCACCGTCAACCACCCTTCACCCTGGGGGAGTACACCGCAACGAGTGTATGTGCGGTGGGTCGGATGGGGAACGATCACTCAGCTGCGCCTCCGTACCCGGCCGGCGGGGGTCCGACCCTCCCGGGGACCCGGAAGGCGCCCGAGGCCCCGGGACCGCGGGGTGGGTGGAGGCCGCGGTTCCAGGACGGGGATACGGTGGCCCCGGAAGTGTCCGGTCACGGTCGGGAGTCGGACGGTGACCGCGCGGCGGGCGGGGCCCGTGAGGGGCGGCCCGACGGGGCGTCGCCCGCGGCCGGGCATCGACCGGAACACCCGGGGGACGGACGTGTCCCCACTCACCTTCCGGAAGGGAAGCCACCGTGTCCGACATCCCCGCCGAGCTCGACTGGATCCGCGCCGCTCCCGAGGACGCCGAGGGCCCCGGCCCCTGGATCGAGATCGCCTTCGGAGCGGGGGAGGACGGGGAGGCGCCCGTCTACCTCCGCGAGACCAGCGACCCGGACACCGTCGTCACCACCAACCGCCGCAAATGGGACGCGTTCGTGCTGGGGGTGCAGGCCGGGGAGTTCGACCACTTCGTGGAGGGCGTCGAGCTGGACGGCGGCCCCACGACCTGACGGGACGAACGGGAACGGCACGAAAAATGACTTGATCCGGCCCAATATGCCGCTGGATTACGCCACTCGCACATGCTTATCGTCCCTTTACGTGAAGGGGGGCTCATGCTGCGCATCCATTTCTCCAGCGAGGACCTGCGCAACATCACCGTCGCCGAGCGCGCCGATCCGCTCTGGGACGTGCTGCTGAGCCTGCACACGCTGCAGGAGACGGACGATTCGCTGGCGTTCAGCGAATGGCGGCGCAGGACGCGCGCCGCGCTGCCCGCGTCGGCCCGGCTGCTCATGGAGCTGGCCCGGCCGTGGGGCTACTCGCCGGACTTCCTCACTCCGGGCCGCGGCGAGGCGGGCTTCACGACCCAGCTGGACCGTCTGCTGTCCACACCGCGCACCGCCCTGCGAGCGGATCTGGCCACACTGGCGAGCGAGACCCGGCCGACAGCCTGGACCCGCGACCTGGCGGAGGCCACGGCCCCGGCCCTGGGCAAGCTCGGCGAGGCGATCACCGCGTACCACCGGGTGGCGCTCGCGCCGTACCAGGAGCGCATGCGCGCGCACGCCGAGGCGGACCGCGACCGGCGCGCCAGAGCCCTGCTGACCGGCGGTGTCGACCGGCTGCTCGCGGAGCTCCACCCGCGGGCACGCTGGGAGGCGCCGGTGCTGCACCTCCCGGTCTACGCCGACCAGGACCTCCACCTGGAGGGCCGCGGCCTCGTCCTCGTCCCGTCCCTCTTCCTGCGCATCCAGCCGATCACGCTCCTGGACGCGGACCGCCCGCCGGTGCTGGTCTACCCGCTCCAGCCGCAGCTGGGCTGGCTGACCCCGGGCCTCCCCGCCGACGGCGCGGCCCCGGGCGGCCCGTCCCCGCTCGTCGCCCTGCTCGGCCGTACGCGCGCGGCCATATTGGAGTCGGCCGCCACGCCCGGCACGACCACGGAGATCGCGGCCCGCGCCGGAGTCGCCCTCCCGGTCGTCAGCCGCCACGCGTCCGTGCTCCGCTCGGCGGGCCTGCTGGAGACACGGCGCGCCGGCCAGTCCGTGCGCCACCGCGCGACGCATCTGGGCATGGCCCTGCTGAACGGTCACCTTTCGGACTGATCCGGCCGGACCGGGACGGACGGGGCAGGCGGGGCCCGCCGGGGACCGTAAGGTTTGCGCCAAGCGGCAAACCCTGGAACAACCCCGTCCTCCCGTCGCACAGTGGTACAGCGCTCACGTCCAAAGACACGCAGTACTCGTCCGGACCAGGTGCCACGCCCGCACGGGGGTCGGGCGCGGCACCGTCGCACGGCCGCGCCCGCCGGGGGGACGGGCGCGGCCCGCGC